>CAXTUV010000332.1:0-4205 GCA_964247445.1 uncultured Acidobacteriaceae bacterium
GCATCACGCCGCCTGAATTCACCTTGAGCGGCAGGTGCGTCGACTGGCCGCCCATCATGCGCCGGCCGACGATTAGCTTGGCATACTGCACCGGGACGCGGCGCTCCGAGCGCTCAACGTAGACGATAAAAGCAACCAGCAGCGCCATGGCCGCGATCAGCAGAATTAACGCGGGTATGGTCAACGCGCCGAACTTCTCGCCGCGCGCGGTTTGAATAATCTCCGCAATCCCGCGCGGCAGCCCGACCACGATGCCAGCGAAGATCAAGAGACTCATCCCATTGCCGATGCCGCGATCCGTGATCTGCTCGCCCAGCCACATGATGAACGCGGTGCCGGTGGTCAGGGTGACCACGGTCGTGAACACAAAGCCGAAGCCGGGATGGAGCACAATCTGCTGGCCGCCCGAGCCGTGCGACAACGCCAGCGCGATCGCGGTCGACTGGATGATTCCTAAAAGAATGGTGACGTACCGGGTCCACTGCGTGATCTTGCGCCGGCCCGCTTCGCCTTCCTTTTGCAGCTTCGCGAGCGGTTCGTACACCACCGTGAGCAGCTGAAAGATGATGGAAGCCGTGATATACGGCATGATGCCGAGGGCAAACACGGTCATCCGGCGCAGGTTCCCGCCGTTGAATAAGTCGACCAGCCCAAGCGGCGAGCCGCCCTGCTGCGAGAAGAAATTCGTCAGCGCGCGCGCATCGATCCCCGGCGTGGGAATGTGCGCGCCTAACCGATACACGGCAAGCATGCCGAGTGTAAACAACACACGAACGCGCAGTTCGGGAACGCGAAAGATATTGGCAAGCTTTTCAAGCATGGACGAAAACTCCGGTGACTGCCAGCATACAGGGAACAGGCTACGGCTGGCGCGGCCCGCACCACCTGCTAGGCGATCAGAACGGCTTTGCCCCCGGCGGCCTCGATCTTCTCCTGCGCGCCCTTGGAGAACTTGTGCGCATGGATAGTCACCGCTGTCGCCAACTCGCCGTTGCCGAGAATTTTCAACAGTTCGCCGCGGCGCTTCAAGAATCCCAGCGCGAGCAGTCGATCCAGCGTCAGCTCGGCTTCACCCATCTCCGCGACGCGCTGAAGATTCAGCACGGTGTACTCGGTGCGAAAGATGTTGGTGAAACCGCGCTTCGGCAGGCGGCGGTGCAGCGGCATCTGGCCGCCCTCAAAGCCGCGCATCAGGCTGGAGCCCGAGCGTGAACCCTGGCCCTTGTGGCCGCGGCCGGAAGTCTTGCCTGTGCCCGAGCCCATGCCCCGGCCGACGCGCTTCTTATTCCGGTTCGCCTTCGCGGGCGCGCGGAGATTTGATAAATTCATGTGCTTCCTCGCTCAACGCCGGCTTTGCGCCGACTCGCTTTGTAGGCAAACCGCCTGCGCGGCTTGCGGTCCTTTCGGGACGTGTTCTCGTCTTATGCCTCAAGAATCCGCACCAGGTGCGGAATCTTCTTGACCATGCCGCGGATGGACGGTGTGTCCTCCCGCTCCACCACCTGTTGGAGCCGGGTGAAGCCCAAGCCCTTGACGACCGTCTTATGCTTTACCGGCGCCTGGATCATCGACCGGTAGTACTGAATGCGCAGCTTCGCGCCTGCTTCCGCCATGGCTACAGCTCCTCCACCGACTTGCCGCGCAGCGCGGCGACTTGGGCGCGGTCGCGCAGCTGCACCAGCGCGTCAAATGTTGCCTTGATGACGTTGTGCGGGTTCGCGGTCCCAAGACTTTTCGTCAGCACGTTTTGCACGCCGGCCGAGGTCATCACAGCCCGCACCGCGCCGCCCGCGATCACACCGGTGCCCTCAGGCGCGGGCTTCAAGAGCACCTGCCCTGAGCCGAACCGGCCCAACACCTGATGCGGGATGGTGGTCTCGGTCAGGTTGATTCGAACCAGATTCTTTTTCGCCGATTCAATGCCTTTGCGGATCGCCTGCGGCACTTCCTTCGCCTTGCCCGAGCCGTACCCGACCACGCCGGATGCGGGGTCGCCGATGACGACCAGCGCGGCGAAGCTCATGTTCTTGCCGCCCTTGACGACCTTGGTGACGCGGTTGATCGCCACCACCTGATCCTTCAGGTTGTAGTGCCCTGCGTCGAGTTTTCTTCCTTGCAGCGCCATGTGTATGCCTTTTCCTTTGAAACCTTAAAAGTCGAGCCCAGCTGCCCGCGCCGCGTCGGCGAGCGCCTTGATGCGGCCGTGATACAGGTAGCCGCCGCGATCAAACACCACCTGCTTGATGCCCGCGGCCTGCGCGCGCTCAGCTACCTGCTTGCCGACCTCTTCCGCCGCTTGCAGATTGCCGCCGGTCGCGAGCTTCGCATGGACGCTCGATGCCGCCGCCAGCGTGCGGCCCTGCCCGTCGTCGATGACCTGGGCATAGATATGGTTGAGCGAGCGGTACACGCTTAAGCGCGGCCGCTCGGCCGTGCCCTGCATCTTCTTACGGATGCGCGCGTGGACGCGTTTGCGGACTGCGTTCCGTTTCAGCTGAGGAATCATCTTCTATTCTCCTAAAGGCGGAGCCACCCCGCGGCCCCGTTCGGTTTCGGCTGAGCCGCGTTATTTCGAGCCGGTCTTGCCGGCCTTTTTCTTCAGCTTCTCGCCCGAGTACCGGACGCCCTTGTTCTTGTACGGGTCGGGCTTGCGCAGCGAGCGCATATCGGCCGCGACCTGCCCGACTTTCTGCCGGTCAATGCCCGACACCGTGATCCGGGTCTGTTTCGGGTCGATCGCGACCGTAATGCCTGTCGGCAGGGGAAATTCAATCGGGTGCGAGTAGCCGAGCGTGAATACCACCGTATCCTTGCCCTTGAGCTCGACGCGGTAGCCGATGCCGACAATGTCCAGATCCTTGGACCAGCCCTTGGTGACGCCTTGCACTGCGTTGAAGACCAGCGCGCGGGTCAGGCCATGGATCGCCGCCTGCGAGTCGTTCTGCCGCTCGGCGATGATATGCCCATCGCGCGTTTCAAGCGCGATTCCCGATGGGATCGCCTGCTCGACCTTGCCCTTGGGACCCTCGACCTTAAGCGTGTTGCCCTCGACCCTGTAGGTCACACCCGCCGGAAGCGGGATGGGCTGTCTACCGATGCGCGACATTAGTTCTTCCTTCTCGCGGCTTGCGAGTCCCGGGCCTTTGAGGCACCCGTTCCACTGCAGCCTACTTGCCAGCGCGGCATCGCCGCGCCCTCCATACCGTCCGGTGCCGTTTCGCGCAAAGCGCGAAGTTGCCCGACGCGGCCAGCGTTACCAGACCTCGCAGAGCAGCTCGCCGCCGACGCCTTCGCGCCGTGCCTGACGACCCGTCATCACGCCGCGCGGCGTGGTCAGGATGGCGATGCCCAATCCGCCCTGGACCCGCTTGATCTCGTCGCGGCCGAGATACACCCGGCAGCCGGGGCGCGACACCCGGTGAAGATCCCGAATTGCCGCCTCGCTGTTCGCGCCGTACTTGAGGTACACCCGCAGCACTTGGTGGCCGTTTTCCTCGGCCGCCTTGTAGTTCGCGATGTAGCCCTCTTCCTTGAGGATGCGGGCGATCTCAGACTTGAGCTTCGAAGCGGGCACATCCAGCTTCTGATGCCGAGCCCGAATGGCGTTGCGGATACGTGTTAGAAAGTCTGCTACCGGATCTGTCAGATTCATTCCATCTCCTCATTCCCCGTTCGCTCCCGTGCCTGAGGCACAGGAGAACCAGCGGGAACGGTGTGTGCTTACCAGCTCGATTTCACAACGCCCGGGATATCTCCCTGATGCGCCAACTGCCGGAAGCAAAGCCGGCAGATGCCGAACTTGCGCAAAAACGCCCGGGGGCGCCCGCACAGCTTGCACCGGTTATGCTGCCGGGACTTGAACTTCGGTTTCCGCTCATCCTTGACACGCTTCGCTGTTGTACTCATCGTTTCCTCTACGCCGCCGCTCGGAACGGGATGCCGAAGGCGCGCAGCAACGCGCGCGCTTGGTTATCGTCCGGAGCCGTCGTTACGATCGTGATATTCATGCCCTTCAGCTTTTCCACCTTCGAATAATCGATCTCCGGAAAGATGAGCTGGTCCCGCATGCCGAGCGTGTAGTTGCCGCGACCGTCAAAGCTTTTGGTCGACACGCCGCGGAAGTCACGCACACGGGGCAAACCGATCTGGATCAGCCGGTCGAGAAACTCGTACATGCGCACCTTGCGCAGCGTCACCTTGGCGCC
>CAXTUV010000333.1:0-4182 GCA_964247445.1 uncultured Acidobacteriaceae bacterium
ATGCGCAAACGACAAAGGTCGCAGCAGTACACCGTCCACAATCGAGAAAATGGCAGTGGTCGCCCCGATGCCCAGGGCGAGCGTCAACACAGCGGTGAGCGCGAAGCCGGGGGACTGACGAAGGCGGCGCAGAGTGTAGCGGAGGTCGGCAAGCAGAGCGGGCATGAACGGGCTCCTATGCGGGACGCCGATCTGCGAAGGTCGGCGGCCCGGTTCTACTGCTCCTTACCGCACGTGAAGGGCCAACCGGCTCGGGCGTAAGTTGTTCATTCCAATAAAAAGCTGCTTGCCACAACTGTCCATTTCCGGACACCGTGTCCGGAAATGGACAGTGAACGCTTGCGGCAGCAGGGTAGCAATGCAGTGCGCTGAGGAGAGTCAAGGCTCCAATTAGCCCAGTTTGGCGCCGCCGATCGGCAACGCTGACCATGCCGCGGTATGACCGGACTTCACCAGCAGGCTATCCGAACTGCTTCAGCGAAGCTCTAGGCCAGGACAGGGTGACTGAACCAGCATGTTCACTTACATCGTTGATGATTACCAAGATGAAGGCCATGCCAGCGCGATGCAGCAGTTTGAGCGCCATTCGCCATGCGCGCTTTTCGGTACCCTCAAGTGGTGAACGGCGGTCACTGACTAGAGGGTCGATTGTCCGGAAAGCCGAGTGGCAAAAACCTAAAGCAACCGGGCCTCCGCCGCCATCCTTACTTCGCCAATGCCAACCCGGCGACAACCGTCGCAACTTTGTCGAGTATCTGGTTCCAGCCTTCGACTTGACCACTCTTTATTGCTTCCTCCATGGGCTCATTCCCAAGGAAGGTAAGTTTTGTCTGACCGTTTCCAAAATCCTCAAACAGAGTCTTATCACATGCCCCCTCAATAACCTCATGATCGATTCCGTAGTGCGCAGGTTCCACCTTGTTTCCCTCCGAGTCGGAGAAGTACATAGAAGAAACGATCTTCTCGTGCGGAACAATCTCGTGGTACTCCCCTCCGTTCCAGAACTCCTGCCCGTCCGGCGATCTCATGCAGCAGAGAAACTTCCCGCCGACGCGAAAGTCCATCCTGCAAACAGGCGCGGTAAAACCGTTCGGCCCCCACCACTGCATCATGTTCTCCGGATCTGTCCACGCCTTCCAAACCACTTCGCGTGGGGCCTCAAAAACTCGGGTGATCACCATCCGCGCTGTCTCATCACCTATGTCTTTTGTCATCTCCTGCCTCCGCTCTCCATTTGGTTTATAACCTATCCAGCTTCTCCCAACCGCAATCAGTCATGGCCGATCATTCAGTGTCCTTACCGTCTCCTGCCTTGGGTTTGGCTTCCTCGATTACCGATGCGGGATTTGAAGTCTCGGCAGTCGGCGTTGAAAACTTAACAACGCTTTTTCCACGTCTCAGCTACCGAGGAGTGTTTCAAACTTCGCACGGGGGGAAGCACCACGCCGTAGAAGATCAGGGCCGGCCGGCAGTATCGTCCTGGACCGCTACCGGCAGGTTCACATCACGGTCGCCGCGCAGTTGGCGCTGTTTCAGTTTCTCCTGTAGAGCGTCCTTCCCGCGTTGGTCAAGAATGCGGTATTGCTCCTGCGCCTGCTCCGAAGCCGCGACATCACGCATCCGCCGGTACACGCGCGAGAGCTGAAAATAGACTTGCTTGCGCGTGTCGTCATCGGCATTGTTCGCCAGCATTTCCTCGAAGCTCCTGATCGCTGCGTCGTTATCGCCAAGCTGAAACTCAGCCCGGCCCAGATAATACCGAGTCAGCTTGAGAGACGGGTCGGCGGCGAGCACACGGTCAAGAAGAGGCTTGCCGCCGACCGCATCCGACTGGTCCACACGCAGGCAGCCGAGCTTATATAAGGTGAGTACATCACCGGGATCGATCTTGAGGCCCTGCTCATATGCCGCTTGCGCTTCGTCCTGCTTACCCAGTCGCCACAGCGAGCTTCCCAGCGCTTCATACAGGCCGCTCTGTGCGGGTGCCGCGGCGATCGCCTCCCGGTACTCACCGACAGCATCGGCATCGCGCCCGGATTCTACGTCGGCCTCCGCCAAGACTTGGTGGACGTGCCAGGATTTCGGGTCCTGCTTGAACATCTGCTCATAGCTTTGGCGCGAAAGCTCAAGCGCGGCCCGCCCCCGGTGGTATAGGATATCGACGCTGTTTGGAGCAAGCAAGGCAGCTTTGCCCAGCGCCTCGACTGCTTCCGCATTGCGTCCGAGGCCGAGCTCGATGATGCCCTGCCACATCCAAGCCTGCGCGTCGTCCGGAAAGCGTGAAGTCTCAGCGTGGATGGCTGTATTCGCCGGCTCAAGGCGGTTCAGCCGATATTGCGCGATCGCCAGGAAAAGATGGGCACCGCGCATGGACGGTTTAAGCGAAATTCCTTTTTCAAGCGAGCGTACCGCGTCCTCATCGCTGCCTAATTGGCTGAGCGCCAAGCCCAGGTTCAGGTAGGCTTCGGGAAAGCGAGGTGCGGACGCCGTGAGCTGTTGGAAATCGTCGGCAGCCTCCTTCACGCGGCCGGCCCTCATGGCTTCCGTGCCCGCCTGCAGCTGCTCGATGGCAGCCGCGCTCGGGATGGAAAGCGAGCGCGGTGAGGAGCTTTGGCCGTCGACCGGCGTCACAAACCCGCAAAGCACCAAAACGAGGAAGAGTCGAATCACGCACCAAGCCTAGCGAGCGCGGGGAAGCACCCGCAAGTCAGAAGGTATAGCGAAGGATGAACTGCCTTGTCGACGGCAGGCCGAAGGCACCCGTTGTGGAGCCGAAATGGCCGGAAGGGCTTGCAGGCGTGGCCGGATCATTCGGGTCGGTTGAAGGACCGTTGAAATGCGTTCGGTTGAAAGCATCGAATAGGTCCACATGCAGGATCAGGGTGCCGTACTCCCCTAGGCTGGCGATCTGCTTAATGATTGAAAAATCCTCATTCAGGTAGGTTGGCGAGCGGTAAGCGCCGTTCACGCGCGGTGACGTGCCCAGAACAAACGGCGCGTTCGGGTCTCCAGGAACTAGGCTCGGATTCGTAAACGCAGCCAAGTTAAATGCTTGCCGGAGGCGCGGGTTGCCGCTGTTCGCGCCGGGGGTCCGGTTCAC
This sequence comes from uncultured Acidobacteriaceae bacterium, assembly GCA_964247445.1. Lineage (GTDB taxonomy): Bacteria > Acidobacteriota > Terriglobia > Terriglobales > Acidobacteriaceae > EB88. Next base: position 3,101 of record CAXTUV010000333.1, read on the forward strand.
AAAGTTCGGAGCGATGTTGTAACGCAGGCAGGCCAGAGTGGCGGGCACGGGAGTCTGGTTGTTGGCGCATGCGAACGCCGTCGGCTGACCGCTGAGATACCGGTCGATGCCGCCGACCTGATAACCTCCGAGAACCGCGTTGGCGATGGGATTGTGGTTGAGGTACTTGCGGCCCTTCCCAACCGGCAGTTCGTACAAGTAGCTCACGACAAAGTTCTGCGGGGTGTCCTGGAAGCTGAGAGCTTTCTCACCCTTCAAGTTATACGGGTTCTGCACACTGCCCGGGCTGGTATCGAAGGCGGAGAAGACCGGCAGGGTCGAATCGGCATCTGTAAGTGTCTTGGACCAGGTATAGGCGGCCAACAGGTTGAATCCGTTGTGGAACCGGCGTTCAAGCTCGGCGGTCAGGGCGTTGTAGTTGGAGTGGCCTAGATTTTCCAAGCCGCCGCTCGAGTAGATGTTGCCATACTGCGGAAAAGGCCGGAGCGCCTGCGCCTGCGACCCGGTGAATCCGGCGAAGGGAGTAGTGGTCGCCGCCGCACCTAGCGTTTGCTGGCCGAGGCTGAATAGCGAAGGGTTGAGATCGTTCACCTGAAGTAGGTCGGAGTGCAAACGCGAGGCGGAGGTGCCGATATAGCCGATGGTGAAGATCAGGTCCGACGCGATCTGCTGCTGAACCTGCAAGCCCCAATTCAGTACCTGGGCCGGACGCCCGAAACTGGGGGCAATGTATTGTGCGGCGAGCCCGCCACCGAGATCCTGCTCCAGGTTCTGGCCGGGGTTAAGATTCGGCGGCGGCGCGTAGCCTGGGAAGCCTTGGTCCAGGGCGAAGGCCTGCGTGAAGTTGTCCTGATTGCGGAAATTCGGGTTGGCGGAAAAGCCGAGCAGGCTGGCGCTGCCGAAGTCCGAATAGTCAAGCGGGGCGTAATAGATGCCGAAGCCACCGCGTATCGCGGTTGTACCTTTGCTCGATGCGGGAGCGTAGGCAAAGCCGATGCGCGGTGCCCAGTCCCTTTTGTATGTTTGCGCGACCTTGCCGGAGCCGCCAATCCGGCCCGGGCCGTTGCCTGCGAAGTACAGCG
>CAXTUV010000334.1:0-4181 GCA_964247445.1 uncultured Acidobacteriaceae bacterium
GCCGCACGGGTTCCCCCAATGTTGACGCGGGTTCCGGGCGTTGCTTACGGGTTTTACCTTCGCGAACCCCTGGGCGCGATGTCAAGCGAAAAGCAGTGTTTACGCGGGTTCCCGTGCACCTTTGTGGGAATTAAACCGTTATGCCGCACCTCACATCCCGCAGGAGCCTGAGCAAGACCGACGGGCAGCCGTGTGAGAAGCGGAGCTCGGCTGGCTTGAGATGTGAAAAGAAAGCAGTTTCGCTTTGAAAACAAGGTAAAACGTGCGTTCAAACGTGCACCCATGTCTATGCAGAATGCAATGCTTGCATGGTAACCACTCCCCCGCTTACCACGGAGCGGTGACTTTTCTGATTTCCCATAATGGAAAAAAGGTATGTATGAGGAGCGAAATGGGAACAGAGTTCCTGCCGAGAAGGAAAAAAGGAACTAGGCCTCATGGAAGCACGGTAGCTTGCCGATAGAGCAACTGAACCGGAAGTGCGGGATCTTCCCTTTCGGGGACGAGCGAAAGGAATGCGGTCGATGACGAGGACAAAGAAAGCTTTGGTTGTAGGGGCGCACCCGGACGATTGCGCGCTGGGGGACGCTGGGTTTTCCGTATTGCTGCGTCGCGCGGGCTGGCATGTGACGTTTTTGACAATGACGGATGGAGAACTGGGCGGCCAACCTGCCGTGCGCCTCGATGAGGAACGGGCAAGCGCCAGGATCCTCGATGTACAGCTGGATTTTGCTCATCTGCCGGACGGCTCCATGAGCGGGCGTGAAACGGTAGAGGTGCTTGAAGAAAAGCTCGGGATTCATCAGCCGGACTTGCTGCTGACGCATGCGCCCGCGGATTCCCACTCGGACCATCGTGTATTAAGCGATTCTCTGGTCTCGGCAGCGCGACGGCACGCCAGCCTTTTGTACTTTGAAGGACCTTCTACACTCCAGTTCTCGGCCGCGCTCAAAATCAATATCGCGCGGACGTGGGATCTGAAGGTGAAAAGCTTGCTGGCCCACGCCTCGCAGCGCGAGCGGGTGCGCACGGTGGAGTGGGCCGAGTCGGCCGGACGGCACCGGGCTTGGCCGCACTACCGCAATGGGGTATGCGAGGCTTTCGCTCCCGTGCGGATGGATTTGGACTTGATGGTCGGTATCGCAGCGGAGGCGGCGCTACCGCTGCCCGCCGTGGAACACGTACGAATGAACGGGACAGCAGAAGCCCGGAACTGGAGTGTGGTGTAGTGCGCAATGTAAAGATGCTGATTGTCGGCGCGGGTCCTTGCGGACTCGGCGCGGCTTTGGAAATGATCGAGTCCGGGCCGGGCGGGGCAAATGATTTCCTAATCGTGGACCCGAGGCAAGAAGCCGGCGGCTGGGCTACCTCCGTATGCACCGACGAGGGTTTTACTTTCGACTTCGGCGGCCATGTGCTGTTTCCGCATAAGCACTACGCGCGATTCGCCAAGCTGCTGGATAGCCTCGGGTTGGAGTGGGCGCGCTCCCGGCCGGAGCGCGGTGTGCAGTCCGAAGGGCGCTTCCTGCCCTACCCGGCGCAGCGCAACCTGCACCGCCTGCCGGTGCGGAAGCTGCTTGCGGCCGTGGCGAGTGTGAAAGTGCACCGCCGGCGCGTGCCTAATGTAGAAGTCATGGAGGGCGGCGACATGGGCAGCTATCTTTATGCCCATTTCGGTCCATACATCACCAAGCTGCTTATGGCTCCGCTCAATCGCAAGCAGTGGGCGCACGCGCCCGAGGCGCTGACGAATGTGTGGGCACGGCACAGGTCCGGCTCCTCGACACGGAATGTCGCGGACATGAACCTGAAGAAGACGTTGCGCAACTTCCTGTTGAGCAAGGATGACCCTGGCTGGCAGGCGGATACGCAGGTTTCCTATCCGGAACGGGGCGGCTCAGGAGCAATCTGGGCTGCGGTGGCGAAAGCTGTTCCGCCCGAAAAGATGCTATTTGGAGTGCGGGTCGAGGCGATTTCACTTACGGCGAAAACGGCCCGACTGAGCAATGGCGAGACAGTGTGTTGGGAGCAGATGGTTTCGACCATGCCGCTGGACAAGCTTCTGCAATCCCTTGATGGCCGTCCGGAGCTTCAAGTCAAGGCGAAGCGGTTTGTGAAGGCACGGTCGCGGCTGTATGGGTTCGGCGTACAGGGTGAGATGCCCGGGCGGTACCGGGGTCTTCACTCCTGCCAGGTTACCGATGCCGACGTGCCGTTTTGGCGGATGAACTTCCCGATGACGGTGAGCCAGGGGAACGGTCCGGCCGGCTGCTACTCCATTCTGTGCGAGGTGAGCGAGCCGGGTGGGGAGCCTGCGGGCGAGGACGCCGCCGTGCGCGCCTCGGTGGGATCAAGCCTGGTCCGGATGGGCCTTCTTGGGCAGCCGGGGCAAAAGCTTATCTCGCGCTGGGAATACCGGATCGAACACGGCTACCCGGTGCCTTTTCTGGAGCGCGATGCGCTGCTGGCTGAAGTGCAGCCCGTGCTGGAGGCTGCCCAGGTGTACAGCCGCGGCCGCTTCGGCGCGTGGCGGTATGAGATCTCAAACCAGGACCATGCCTTCATGCAGGGCTTGGAGGTGGTTCGGCGCATTCTGTTCCGCGTACCAGAGGAGACCTGGGGTAACGCGGTGCAAGTTAATGAGGCCGCACCCACCGCGCATGCCGCCCAGCAGGAGCTCGTGCTGGAGCCGGTGGCTGCGGGCTAAGGCAGTTTTTCTGAAGGTGTGGAGGGCAAGCTGCTTGAACGCGGTTTCAGTCAGGGAAAGCCACAGTAGGCTATCTCCGCGCTCAATACGCATCAGGCAACCCGCTCCATCACCTTTACCGCGAGTTTGCTTGCGGGCGTCGCTGAGGGAGCGGCGCCCCTTTTTTTCTCCGCGATTACTCCCGCATGCGAATAGATCGAAGCATTTGACAATTTATGTGGTCTGCCCAAGTCACGATACGGCTTCTCTCGAAGGAGAAGCTTTTTTGAAATCGCTCTCCGGCTCACACCCATCGTGGAAGCGCCTTAGTTCATCCAGCGCCGGTCATTTGGGTTTCGCGGGCCCTTGCTGACGGGCCGGTCCGCATCGGGGTCCACATAGCGGCCGTCCGAGTCGAAGCGCACATCGCGGTTCTGCTTGCGCATATACACTTCAAATTTTTTCGCGGCGTTGCGACGCTTCCATCTGTAGTAGTCGTTGCGCAAGTCCAGGTAGCGCCGACCGGTCGCGTTGGACAGGCCCAAGCGCGGAGCTAACCGGATATACAGGTAGCCCGCGAGCGCGCCGCCCAGCTGCGCCAGCGCGTACACCCGGCTTTCGCCGAACAGCTGCGCGATCGCGATAAGCATATAGATTGCGACAAGGTACTTGGCCCGGATCATGATCGGGATAGGGAAAAGCGTGAACTGCATATCGCCGTAGAGCACCCCGAACGCGATAAGCAGCCCGAAGATACCGCCGAACGCTCCCGTGAGCCCCACTGTATAAAGGCCGCCGCTGCTTGCGGTCGCGTAGGCTAATCCGATCGCGGCGAGCGCCGCCCCAACCACGGCCAGGAAAAACAGCTCCCCCACCCAACGGCTGCCGTGGTTGTTCTCGAGGAACGCGCCGAGAAACCATAGGGAAAGCATCTCCAGCGCGGTACCGAGCAGGTTGCCATACCCATGAACAAACGAGTACGTAACAACCTGCCACACAGAGCCGTGCACGGCCATCGCCGGGGTGAGGGCAAACAGCAGCAAAAGCCTACCTTCGAGTACCGGCGAGGCCAGGTGCAGCAGCAGGAATGCAAAATAAATCCCGACATTCCAAATAACCAGTGTGCGCGTAAACCCGCGAAACTCGGGAAACTGCAGCATTCCGGCAGTGCGATAAGGCGGCATAGCAGACCCCGATCCGTCGCGGAGCAACCACTGTTGGCTGCTCCGCCTTCATTGTATGGCCCGGCTGGTGCGGCACGCGCGAATGTGCGTGGAAGCGGCTGGAGCCGAAACTAGCGCTTATGCTCCCAGCGCTCCTCATGCCGGTCGTCGCGCACCACCACCTCCCGAGCCAGTCCGGTCTCGGCATCCTTGCTGAAGATCAAGCGTGTTGTTGACCCGCTTGGAAAAAAGAATGTATTCGCGCTTTCAGGCAGCAGTTCCGTGACTTCCCCGATGCGGTTGCGCTGGAACAGCTGATCGCCGACGCGGTA
>CAXTUV010000335.1:0-4176 GCA_964247445.1 uncultured Acidobacteriaceae bacterium
GCAGTAAAACCAAAATGGGTCGGATTCCGATTTTGGCATCTCCGTCCCCATTGGGAACCGAAGAATGTACTCCGAATGGGTGCACTTTTGTCCAGCCCGGGTTGAATACATCCAGATTCCCGACTTCCTTGGCTTGGGCAGGATCTCAAGGGGCCGGGGTGTACGCGCAGGGGTCGGACGTTATAGCGGGCACAGCCCGCCGGCAGCGAGGAGAGCGGCATGCAGGAAGGAATGGCTGGCACGGAGGAGCGGGTTCGGAAAAGCGAACCTCATCATTTCGGGGCTGTTGCCGATGAAGACGGTATGCGAATCGGTGCACCCGGTTTCATCGGCAAGCAGGATACGCTTGCAACCCATGCACCCGCAATGATCCAAGGCATGGCGGAAGCGTCCGTTCCGTCAAGGGACGTTTTGAATCACGCCAATTTTGGGCTGCTGCCGAAGAGTGAAAGGCGAGCGGGCTCATTCGGCGTTGCCTTTGCGGTAAACATCGCAATCGTTCTCCTCATCTTGTTCTTCACCATTGATCAGGTGCACGAAGCGAATGTGCGGCGGCAGGAAACACTTGTGTACGTTGCGCCGCCGCCGAAGCCGTATGTTCCTCCCGTGCCGAAAGTCGTGCTGCCTCCGATTCCTCCTTTGCCGCGCGAGGAGCCGAAGATTACGCCTCCTATCGCAAAACCGGTGATTGAGCCGCCAAAAGTAGAGCTGCCGAAGGAAGCCGCGAAGGCACCGGCCTTGCCGGCTCCGGCACCGAAAGTCGTGGTCACCCCGCCTCGCCCCGCGCTCGCCTTCCAGCAGCAGCAAGCGCCCGCCGCGCAGGCACCGAAGTTAGCCGCGACACAGAATGCCGGCTTCGGCGCGCCCACCGGGGTGCAAGCCAACCCGAACGCCAACCGCCCGGCGCAGTTGGCGCTGGCCGGAGGATTCGGCGCGGCGGCGAACAGCAATCAAGGCACGCAGCGGCAGGGCGCGGTTGCCGCCACTGGTTTCGGCTCAGGTGCGCCGGCCGGCGCGGCTAATGGAAGCGCTCACGGCACGGTCGCCTCCACCGGCTTTGGAAGCGGCGCGCAGCAAGCTGGAGCGCCGGGCGGACATGGCGCGATTGCTTCGACGGGCTTCGGCGGCGGAACCGCGCAGCAAGGCACGCCCGGTGGGCACGGCACCGTCGCATCAACGGGCTTCGGTCAGAATGCTCCGGCAGCCGCGTCAACGCAGATTCGCGCGCAGCAGCCGGTAACGACTTCCATCGTCATCCTGTCCAAGCCCTTGCCGCAATACACCGCGGAAGCCCGCGATCAGCACATCCAGGGCGACGTTACGCTCGAGGTGAAGTTCTCAGCGGACGGTCAGGTTGAGGTGGAGCGGGTCGTCAGCGGGCTTGGGCATGGACTGGACGAACAAGCCAAGCTAGCCGCGGCGCGTATCCGCTTCAAACCGGCAACCCGGGACGGAAAAGCTGTTGACCAGGTTTCGGTGATCCACGTTGCGTTTCAACTCGCGTAAGATCGCGGGCAACCCATTCTCCCCCGCCGGAAGGGACTCCGGCATGATGAGGGCTCGACTATGTTTCGACGCAAGCTCGGCTTCCTCGCGCTGAGCGCTTCGCTCGCTATCACCCCTGCATTCGCTAAAAAAGAAAAGACGCTTCAGTTGGTTCCGCTCACCCCGGATCAAAAGGAGCTGGTGCTGAAAGCGATGATGCAGGAAAAAGACACGGTCAAGCAGATCGCCAAGCATACGCCGGTGGTCCAGACCTACATACAAAACATGAAACCCGATCCGGTGCAGTTCCAAGTGCCGGTATCGGACCAGTACTTCATTGGTCGCGTCGACTTCGGAAAGACGTTCGCAAACGAGCAATACGATACTCGCGCGACGAAACGGGGCCTGCTGCAGGGCTCGCTCGGTTACATCAGCGGGTTAAGTCATGCATTTGAGCTGAGCTATTCGGCGACCGGCTTCCAGGACATGATGTTTATCGACCCGGTCGGTTTCGATTTGCAGCATTATGACGTGTCCTTCGTACGCAGGGAGTTCATCGGTAATGTGCGGACCGCGGTCTTTGACGTAAAGCCGAAGAACAAAGCCGGAGCGGGTCGCTTCTTCGGACGCATTTGGGTGGAGGATCGTGATGCTCATATCGTGCGCATCAACGGCACCTACACCAGCAATCCGAATGATGAGGACACGCACTACTACCATTTTGATTCCTGGCGGACCAACCTACAAGAGGGAGTATGGCTGCCAGCGGTGATCTACACCGAGGAAAGCGACCACTCGGCAGCGGCGCACGCGAAGGGTTTCAAGGCGCAAACCTACTTCTGGGGTTACTCGCTAAAAATCCCGCAGAGCGCTTCCGACAATGCCTCAATTGAGGTCGAAAACGCCCAGGACCAGAGTCAGAACTCGCAGGATGTCAATCCGTTGCAAGCACAGCGGCTGTTTGTCACGCAGGCTGAAAACAATGTGCTCGATCGTTTGGTTCAAGCCGGTTTGCTGGCACCGTCGAGTCCTTACGACAAAGTACTTGAACAAGTTACGAACAACATCGTTATCGGTAACAACCTGCAACTGCCGGCTGATGTGCATTGCCGGGTCATGTTGACACAGCCGCTCGAAGCGTTGGCTGTCGGCAATACAATTCTGCTCAGTAAGGGGTTAGTAGATGTGCTGCCAACCGAGGAATCTCTTGCCGCAGTGATTTCTTTCGAGCTTGCCCACATCGTGCTCGGCCACCGCATTGATACACGTTATGCTTTCAACGATCGCCTGCTTTTTCCTGATGAATCGGCCTTTCAGCGAATTGATATGAACCACACGGCAGTCGATAACGAATCGGCTGCGAAGAGAGCGGTCGAATTTTTTAACAATTCGATTTACAAGGATAAAGCGCCCAATGTTGGACTCTTCTTTGCGCAGGTGCAGAATCGCGAGAAGGAGCTTACCTCCCTGCTTACACCGCGCCTCGGCGACTCTCTCATCAAACCGGATGGAACACCATGGCTCGCTAATCTCGGCAAGGGACAGAAACTAAACATTCCGGATACCAACCAAAAAGCTGCCCTGCCGCTTGGAAGTCACCTACGCACAGATGCGTGGGACGATAAAGTACTTGCTTTGAATGCTCCGCAGCCGCTGATCCTTAACCCCAGCGATAAACTGCCGCTTGAGGTCACTCCCGTGTACTTGCGCTTGCAGTACTACCAAGCACCAAGCGCGGCACCTGCTCCCGGCGCGGGTGCTCCCGGCGCGGGTACAAGCGGAAGCGCGGCACCATCCACGCCCGCGGCTGATCCCGCTGCCGCCGGTTCCGCACCTGCAAATGCTTCAGCACCTGGAAATACGGCGCAGCCCGCAGTTGGACCTCAGTAGGCGGCTTACGGCGCGCGGCGGACGGTAAAAGCCCGCGCCGATTCTTACTCTTGCTTTCAAGAAAGTCCAGGCTTTTTGGAGATCCGTCATGCGCGCTACCCGAATTGCAGTCTTGCTGTGCTTGGTTTTCTTCAGTTTCAAACAAACAGCGCGCGCGCAGGTTGCGCCTGCTTCCGAAGGTTTCACACGCCAGCTTTGGGGCGGCGTGGAAGGCTCGAACTTCCAAAATGACTATGTGAAATACATCCGCTCCGACGGGATCGGTTTCTATGGCGATTACCTCATCACGCAGCATGTCGGCTTTGAAGGCGAAGTACGATTACTGGATCTAAATAACGTTCAGGGCCTGACGGAAAAGACTTTCTTTGCCGGCCCAATTATTAATGCGTATCAGTACCACCACTTTGCGCTCTACGGCAAGTTCCTAGCCGGCGTGGCAACCGCCACTTATCCTCCGAACGAGGCGACCTTCCTGACCGCCTCTGGAAGCTACTTCGCATATGAACTCGGGGGCGGCGTCGAGTACCGACTGCGCCCCCGGTTTAAGCTGCGCGGCGAGTATGTCCAGCAAAACTGGCCGAGTGCTCCGGGCCTGCCGGGCATCCCAAGCAATGGCCTGGCCCCCAAAGGCTTCAGCGGCGGCATCTCCTACAGGATTTTCGGACCCGCCGAGTGAAACCAGGCGATCGCTCGATTCCATCCCTTTCCCGATGACATTGAGGGCTGCTCATTCAGCCCTCAATGTCACCATGGGGTCGGTTCGCTCGGCGCGGCGTGCCGGTCCCATGGTCGCCGCCAGGG
>CAXTUV010000336.1:0-4169 GCA_964247445.1 uncultured Acidobacteriaceae bacterium
CGCGAAATCTGCGCGCCGACGAAAAACAAAGTGATGAACTAGATGAACGGCCAACCAATTAAGAAGACGGCTTGGTTGCGCTGCGAAGGCGACACGGTGGAGTTGGGGCCGGAAAAATAGTCGCGGGCGGTAAAGGTCGAATCGCGGTTGAACTCAAACAGCGAGCCATGGAAGCTGTTGGTGCCGGTCCGGGTGGCCACGTTGATCACGCCGCCTGAAAACCGCCCGTAATCGGCGGGCAGCACGGTGGTCTGCACATTGAACTCGGCGGTGGTGTCCACGATCGGCTGGTAGGCCTCAAAGCCGTTGCCCACGTTGTTCTCGGGCAAGATCGTCGAGATGCCGTCGAGCTGCACCTCGGAGTTCGCGTTGCGCGAACCGGCAATGTGCGGGGTAGAGCTTGAACCCGCGCCGGTGCCGACGTTATTAACGCCGGGCACCAAGATCGCAAGGTCGTACGGATTTCGCCCGTTCAGCGGCAGGTCGAGAATGCGTTTTCCGGTGATGACCTGCTCCGTGGTGGCGCTCTGCGTTTGCAGCTCAGGCGTGGTCGCCTGCACAGTGACTTGCGCCGTATCGCTGCCCACGGCCAGCGAGAAATCGACCGGGTGGGTTTGCTGCACATCGACCGTGATGCCGTCCTGCTCCTGCGGCGTAAAGCCCTGCGCGACAATCTTGACCTGGTACTCGCCAGGGTTCAGTTGGCCCTGTTGGTAGCGGCCGGCGGAGTCGGTATGAATGGTTTGCGTGACATTGGTGGCTGTGTTTGTAATTGTCACGGTCGCGTTCGGGACCGAAGCGCCGGAAGCGTCAAGAACGGTCCCGGCGATGGTACCGGTCGGGCTTTGGGCGAGGGCGGCGGTTGCGAGGCTCACGGAGAGCAGGATGGGGCGGAAGCGTGGGTGCGTGAAAATCATGGATGCCTCACAAAGAATTCAGGGCCTGGCCGCCGGGCAACTTTCTTTCCGAAAACCCGGTCTGGTACCGTTCTCAATCGAACATGGGAACGTTTTCCAACCCGAGGTGGAGTATCGTGGCCGCCAAGATGAATTGTCAATATGCAATGCGCTTTGTCCGGTGCATTTTCAGGTGCCTGCCGGCCGCTGTCGCCCTGTCGGCTCCCGCGCAAACGATTGTTTTCCGTGAGCCGGGGTTTCCCACAATTGCGAGCGAGCCCGTGCCGGATGCCGTCTTGGAACAGGTTTTCCCCGGAGCGGCCCCCGCCGGGATCGCGCAGCTTCAATCCGGGGCCCTCAAAGGGGCCAAGCTGCTGGTGCTGCCCTACGGCTCGGCTGTGCCCGCGCCGGCTTGGGATGCCATCGCGGCTTTTCTGCAACGAGGCGGCAATTTGCTGGTCGTGGGCGGCGAGCCGGGGCGGGTGCCGGTGCAAGGCAGCGCGTCCGCGGGCTGGAAGCCGGAAGCTCCGCAGGACACCTATGCCCGGGCGCTCGGGATTAAGCACAGCTACGCGGTCCCGCGCCCGGAGGGCAGGTTTGCCTGGCGCGACGGCTACGGCTTTCTGCCTCCACTTACCGTGCGGGCGCAAACGGTTTATGCCGAGGAGGGCCGCCTGGACGGACTCGGCTACGTCCTTGCGCAGGACGGCACCCGCGCGACCGCGCCGATAATCGTTCTCGATGGGGCGGCGGACCGCGAAGGCGGCAGGATGGTGGCGCTCCCGTTTACGCCCGAGCCGGGCTACTGGGCTTCGCCCGACGGTCTTACCTTGCTGCGGACCGTCGCGGCCTATGCGGAAGCCGGACCGCGGCGGTTTTCGCTGGAAGTCCGCTACGCGGCCCTGCGCCCGGGCGAGATCCCGGAGATCACCGCGCACCTGCACGGGGCGGGAAGCGGCAAGGTGGAAGCGGAGCTGCTGCGGGGCGATGTTGTGGTCGGGCGCGCGGACGCATCCCTGGCGCAAGGCAGCGCGCCGCTTGCTTTTCCATCCCCGCTTGCACCGGGCGCGTACACTGCGCGCGCGACCTGGATGCCCGCGCAAGGACCCGGCGAGTTCGCCGAGAGCGGCTTCACGGTCGAGGCCCGGCTTGATCCCGGCCCGCGGCTCGCGTCGCATGGCGACTTCCTCACGCTCGGGGGCAAGCCGTTTTTGCCCGTCGGCACTAACTACTTCACCACGGAAGAAAACGGCTGGGACTTCGCAGGCCCGCGCAACGGCGCGGTGTGGGAGCGCGACTTCGCCCGGATGGAGCAGCTTGGGATCAGCTTCGTTCGTACCGGGGTGTGGATGGGACAAGCGAAGGTGTTGGACCCCGCGACCGGCGAAGCGACGGAGCGCTTTCTGCGCAATCTGGAGGGCTACCTGGCGGCCGCGCACCGGCACGGGATCGTGGTGAACTTCACCTTTTTCGCGTTTTCCCCGTCGCTTGGCGAGGGCAACCCATACCTGAACCCCGCGACAGTTGAAGCCGAGCAGAAATATGTCAGCTCCGTGGTGCGCCGGTTTAAGGATGTGGGGTGGCTTTCCTGGGACTTGATCAACGAGCCTTCGTTCTCGAACCGCAAGGTGATCTTTCACGGCAATGTGCCGAACGGCGACCCCGTAGAGCTCCTCGCGTGGCAGGGCTGGCTGCGCGAGCGCTACGGGTCGCTCCCGGCGCTGACGGAAGCATGGCGCGCGCCGCAGGAGGACTGGGCGAAGGTTCCGCTGCCCGCGGCCAAGGACCTGACCTATGACCGCTACGGCAACCCAGACGAGGTGCGGGCGCTTGATTACAACCTGTTCGCGCAGGCGATGTTCGCGCGCTGGGTGCGGGGCATGGTGGACCTGGTGCGAGCAACAGGCAGCACACAGGTGGTCGACGTAGGGCAGGATGAAGGCGGGGTGACGGAGCGGCTGCTGAACCAGTTCTACGCAACCGCCGGCGTGGGTTTCACCACGAACCACACCTACTGGCAGGACGGCGCGCTGCTATGGGATTCGGTCGCGGCGAAGCGGCCCGGGCTGCCCAACATCACGGGCGAAACCGGGTACCAACCCGCGTGGAACCCGGATGGCGACTGGCGCTTGGACGAGCTGACCGGGACCGACTTGCTGGAGCGCAAGCTGGCGCTCGGGTTCGCGGCCGGCTCTTCCGGAGCAGTGCAGTGGGACTGGGCGCGCGAGCCGGACTTCGGCGTCGAGCGCTCGGACGGCTCTGAAAAAAGCTGGGCCGCTCTGCTGGGCGGCTTCGGGCAGTTCGCGCGGGCGGCCTCGCCTTGGTTCACAGGATTTGAGCCGCCGGAGGTCGCGATCGTTCTGCCGCAGTCGCTGCAGCTCTCCGTGCTGGGCAAGCAGGCGCTCCTGGCCCAGCAAACGGCGGTGCGCGTGTTGTGGAACTACAACCGCGTGGAAGCCTATGCAGTCGGCGAGTACCAGGCGGCGGAAACGCTGGGCGCACCGAAGCTGATCCTCCTGCCTTCCCCGTACGGGCTCGACGAGGGAGCCTGGAAGGCGGTTGAAGCGCGGGTGCGCGCCGGGGCTGTGCTGCTGGTGACCGGGCCATGGAGCGCGGACCCGCACCTGCATCCGACCGACCGCGCACAAGCCGCGGGCCTCCAGTACACGCTTGCGCCCTTGCAGCAGCGCGAGGAGCGGCTTGCAATCCCGTCCGGAGTCATCCCGCTCACCTATGACGCGCTCCAAACCACGGTGCTCGACAAAGCCGTGCTGCCCGGCGGCGCGACCTGGGCCGAAGCGCTGCTCGGCAAGGGGCGGGTGCTGTTCTCGGCCTTGCCCCTGGAGTTAAACAGCAATCCCGACTCCGTGGGGCGGGTGTACGCGGACGCGCTTGCGAAGGCCAGGGTTGATCCAACATACACAACCGACGTGCGCGATCCCGGCATCTTGATCTGCCCCACGCGCCTTCCGCACGCCACGCTGTATGTTCTCGCGTCGGAAACCGCGACGCAGTCCGTACGGTTCACCGACCGGCGCAGCGGCGAGGTATTCGCGGGCAAGCTCGACGCGGGCCGGGCCGCGCTGCTTCTGGTCGGGGAGGATGGTGCGCTGCTCGCGAAGTATAACTGGCCGTGACGCTGCATGTCGGACAAGCCCCGAAGGAGCGCAACCTGCGCAGAATCATCTAGCTCGGACAAGCCCCGAAGGAGCGCAACGAGCGGCCCCCGCGTGTCCGGGCGCGCGGAGGTCGGGCGACAACCTGCACTCCGCG
>CAXTUV010000337.1:0-4148 GCA_964247445.1 uncultured Acidobacteriaceae bacterium
CCTTTTGCTGCGAAACAGGGTCGGTCCAGCCCTTTGTTCCCGTCGCGAGGCCGACGAAGTTCGCGACCGTTTCCGGCGCTTCCTTGCTGTATAACCGGCACCGCATCTGCCCTAAGCTCGTATCGAACACCGCCGTCGGCCCGGTCGGAAGCGGCGTCGCCGGAGCGACATTCTCGGGTGAGTCGGGCAGCGGCGCAGAAGCGCTCGGAGCAGCCGGTGCCTCGGGCGCGGGCGGAGGAGGCGGTGCCTGCTGCGCATACGCAGCAGCGGAGACGACGAGCAAAAGCAGGGAAGCCTTGGCGATCATCCCTCCCTTAGACTAGCCGAGCCGCTGCCCGAAAGCCCGCGGCGTCGGTTCGGCTTACCGCGCAAGCGGAGCTCAACATGCGAAGCCGTCCCGCGATTGCGGGCTCGGGTACCATGGCCTCAACCGAACGGAAGCGAGGCACACGCGAAGGATGGACGTCCACCCGCCGCAACACCCCATCGAGACCAAACGTGATTTCTTCCTGCATCTATTCACCATCACCTGCGGCCTCCTCATCGCGCTTTCGCTCGAAGCCCTGGTCGAGTGGGGACACCACCGCGCCCTGGTCCGCGAGGCGCGGGAGAATATCCGGCGGGAGCTGGAAGACAACAAGCAGGCCACAATCAAGGACATCGCGAATGTCGAGCAGGACCGGCTGCGTTTTGACCGTAATCTGAAGCAGGAACTGGCTCTGCGGGACAAGCCGAAAGGGAGTTATTCTCTTGATTCCAGGCTTACTTGGGAAGGTCAGAGTGACGCGGCATGGCGCACTGCGCGTGACACGGGTGCGCTCGCTTACATGCCGTATGCCGAAGTGCAAAGGTATGCCGACGTTTATAAGGGACAAGAGATTGTGGGCACGAGGGTTGTTCAGCTTCTCTACCAGCATGGTGAGCTGCTCGCTGATTTCCCAATCGAAGGGAACGGCCCACCCAAAGCCGGGCCTGAACTTGACCGCTTGCTCCACGAAACAGCGATCATCGCAAGCGATTTACAGGTGCTGCGCCAGGTTCTTGCGCAACTACGCGATGAGTACACAAATGTGCTTACCTCCCGGTAAGTTTCGCGAAAGCTGAAGCGCCATGTAGAAGCTTGATTCGGGATTGTAGCGAGTGCTGTGCTCGCGCTGGTAGGCCCGGTCTGTCATTCTAAATAGAGTGCCTGCACCGCTCTATGCAAGGCTCGGCTGAAGGTTGGGAGACGAACTGAGACGGATGTGGAAATCGCCTTTCCTTGCCGGCGCGCTTGGAACTTTCAGCATTATTACCGTAGCGCAGGCCCCGACCCCGGCGCAAGCCCATCCGCCGCTCCCGCCGCCTCCGTCCGGGTGGACCTTTCCGACGAAGCAAACCCTGACCTACACTGCCGACTGGCGGGTCTTTTCCGCCGGCACCGCGACAGTCCACCTTGAAACAGACGGGCCGGTCGAGCGCGTCAGCGTGACCGGCGATTCGCAGGGCGCGATCAATCTGCTGTTCCGCGTCAGCGACCGCTTCCAAGCCTCATTCTCCCGCGCAAGCGGCTGCTCCCAAAGCTTCAGCAAGCAGCTGATGGAGGGGCGGCGCCAGGTCGACTCCGACCAGCAGATTGACGGCGCGCGGCGGGTTGCGAATTATGACGAGCGCAATCTCATCTCACGGATCCACACGCACCGGCTTACCCCCGTCCCGCCTTGCGTGACCGATCTCCTGTCCGGTGTGTTCATCGCAGCCGCGCAAACGCTGGAGCCCGGCTCGACGGTTCGCCTCCCCGTGCTCAGCGGAGACCATGTCAGCGATGTGGCCGTGCATGTAGAAGCGCGTGAAACCGTCCGCACGCCATCGGCGACTTACAGCACCGTACGCGTACAACCCACCGTGGAGGCGCCGGCCGGCAAGCCGCGCGGGAAGCTGTGGATCTGGTACACCGATGACAGCCGCCACATTCCCGTGCAGATGCGCGCCCGCTTGTTTTGGGGCACCCTGAACTTTCGCCTGACCGCGATCGACAACAAGTGAAGCTGCTACTGAATTTTGTATCGCTCGCGCATTGCCCGTTGAATACGCGGCCGGCACAGGAGATTGTAGGTCGATTCCTTGCCCGGAAACATCCGGAGCGCGGCGGAGCGGGTGTGGGCGGCCAACTGCGCCGCGTCGTCCACAGTCAAGGATCGGTCCTGCGCGATGCTCGCGAGCAGCACCTGCATCATCCATTGCAGCCGGCGCAGGTTGTGCTGCTCCTGAGGTTCGCTCTGGTTTGCTCGTGGGTCGGCTTGCCCAGCGGTCATGTTCAAGGCTCCTTCACAGCGGAGTTTACGCCGGGCCGGGCAAAAATCCCAGGTCCGGCGTGTGCCTCTGGTTGCGGCAAACCAAGCCTAAGGCGGCAGCGCGCTCCAGAGCGAGGCAACCATGCCCGTACCGTCCAGCAAAAAATCTGCTTCGCCGAGGAGATCAGTGCGTAGGGTACGGATGTGATCTGCTTCAAGGCGCTCCAGCGTGGCCATCTTCGGGTGACCGTAAAAATTCCGGCGCCCGCAGGAAACCGCACCCCACTCCGGGCTGAGTGCGGCGAGAAACGCGGGAGTCGAGGAGGACAGGCTGCCGTGGTGGCCGACCTTGAGCAGGTCCGTGTGCGGGAGACCGGCGGCCACCATGCCCGCTTCGGCGAGGGCTTGCGCATCCCCCTCCAGCAGCGCCGACGAGCGCTTGTAAACCAGACGAAGCACAAGAGAATCGTTGTTGCCCGGCTCTTGTTTTGGAATGTACTCACGCGAAGGCCAAAGCGCTTGCACCTCTGTTTCCCGTCCGAGCCGCCAGCGGTCGCCCGCGCGGTGCTCCTCCACCGGCACCCCGAGCGAAGCAGCCTCCGCCAAGATCGCGGTGTAATTCGCCGAGCGAGGATTATTGCCGACCAACAACACGCGGGGATGAAAGTTCGCGAGCACGGCCGGCATGCCGCCGATGTGGTCGAGGTGGGCGTGGCTGATCGCGACCGCGTCCAGTCGCCGGATGCCGCGCGCCCATAGTGCGGGCGAAACCACTTCCTCACCGATGTCGAAGTTGCTTCCTGAGGGAGCGCCGACCAGCCCGCCCGCGTCCACCAGCATGGTTCTGCCGTCGGGCGTGATAACCAGGATCGCATCGCCTTGGCCGACGTCAATGGCCGAAACTTGCAATGCACCTGGACGGTGGCGCACCGGCTGCGGAGCGACCGCAAGCAGAAACGCGGTGAGCAGACAAGCCATCCCCGCCGAAGCCGTCCAACGCTCCGCGCGACGCAGCAGATACACCGAGAAGGCGATCAGCAGCACCCAAGCCGCAACCCGCGGCGGGGGCGGCGCGGGCAGGCGAAAGTCGCCGAAGCGCAACCCGGCAAAGCCGTCGACGATCGCGGAAACCAAATGCAGCAGCACGGCCGTGACTGCCGCGGGTACAACCGCGAGCGAGGGAGCAAGCAGCAAGCATGCAAAACACACCATCGCCGCCGGCAGTAGGAAGCCGAGAAACGGAATGATGAGAAAGTTGACCGGTAGACCCAGCACGGTGATGCGGTGGAAATACGCGGCCATGGGTAAAGCCATGACAAGCTCAACCAGCGCGGACACCAAGAAGAGTTCCACCCCGCGCAAAGCGAATGTGAGGATGATTGGAAAAGCTTTTCGGACTGGCGCCCGTCCGAACCAGTTCTCAAAGCGTCGGCCGACCAGCCGCCAGGTCACACGCCATTGGGCCACACGCGGAGGCAGGGCCGGATCGATAGCTGCAAGCCATAAGTCGCGCGCGCCATGGAGGTAGGGCGCGAAGGTTCGCTCCGCCAAAGGCGCGGCGATGCCACCGATAGCCACTACCGTCAGCAGCGTCATTTGCAGGCTTGAGCCGCCCAGAGCGCGCGGGCTTGCGGCCATGAGGAGGAGTCCAGCCAGTCCGAGGGCCTGGAGGGCGTGCCGCTCTCGGAAGAGCAGTCGCCCAACCAGATAAAGAGTGACCATCCAAAAAGAACGCTGGACCGGCTCGCCGAAGCCGGTAAATAGGGCGTAGGCGAAGGAAAGCGCGAGCGTGCAGACCGTGGCGGCAAGCCGAGGCAGGCGGAGTCGCTGGGCAAGGAGGAAAACAGCCCCGGAGAAGATCGCTAAGTGCATGCC
>CAXTUV010000338.1:0-4134 GCA_964247445.1 uncultured Acidobacteriaceae bacterium
TGTCAGCCACGGTAGGGGATCTGTCAGCCACGGTAGGGGATCTGTCAGCCACGGTAGGGGATCTGTCAGCCACGGTCGTTGAACTGGCGTCTACTACGGGGGAGCTAGCCTCGGGCATGCGGAGCTTCCTAGATTTTGGGCGTTCAATCGGGGAAGCGGTGCGGTCCTTGACGGAAACCGCCAATCTCCAAATCGAGGGTATGGCGCGGATGGCGCGTGTTCTTGACGATCATGAGACACGCATCGGGAGCCTCGAGCCCTAATCTACCAGCCGCTTCCGCATCACTACGAATGAGCACGGCATGCTGACCGGCATCGCCTCGGCCGGGAAGGGGGCTGTGCCGACCACCCGGTAACCGAACTTCGCGTACAGCGGAGGCAGCTCCGCCCGTAGGTCGACGACACTTAACTCCATCGTGCGGCAGCGCATTTCGCGCGCGAACTCCTCAGCCGCGGCGATGAGCCGGCCGCCGATGCCTTGCTTTTGCCGGCTCGGCACCACCGATAGTAGGCCGAAGTAGCCAACTTCGTCGCGCAGTTCCACGTACACGCAGCCCAGCAACTGCGGGCCTGCTTCAAGAATGAGGAAGCGCCCGGACCGGAACAGCTCGGCCATTTCGGCAGCATCGGTGCGCTCGCCGATCTTAAAGAACTTCTCGACTTGGTACGCCTCATTAATGAATGGGATCAGTGCCGGGATGTCGGCTTCGGTGGCGAACCTGAGTGCTTCCATTCCTACATCGTCGAGGGCAGGTTGCTCTTCGCCGCCTGCTTGGCCGCCGCGGCTTGCTCGGCGGCAGCTTCCAGCTGCCCGGCTTGACCCATCAAGGAAACTGCTTTTTTGATCTCCGGGTCGTACTGGGCCCGCGCGCGCGCGCCGTCCGGCTCGGTATACGCGATGCTCAGCATCTCGGCCAGAATGTTGGCCTTGACCCAGTCCTGCACCTGCGCGAAGTCCGCGTCGCTGTAGGTGATCTGCTTCTCGCGCAGATATTGCTTGTAAGCGTCCAGCATGTCCGGGGTCACCTGCGCGTCCTTGGCGACTTGGTGCTTCGAAAGCCAGCGCTGCGCGAACTCAAAGAAGGTGTAATGCGCGATCAGTACACGCTGGAGATGGGTTGCTTTCGGCTCCTCGAAGTTTACGTCGGGTGTGATGCCGTTGCCGCCGTACTCGGTCCGTCCGGAGTCGGTCAGCTTGACCTCGCGATCCTTCGGGTTCTGCGGCGCACCATGGTTCGAGTAGTAGTCATAGAGCGAAACGCCCTCGTAATTGCGCTGGATCAGGCGGCCGCTTGGCGTGTAATAGTGGTAGGTCGTCAGCGTCAGGCCGGTGTTGTCCGACAGGTTATAGATGGTTTGCACGAGGCCCTTGCCGAATGTGGTCGTGCCCAGAATCAAAGCCCGATCATGATCCTGGAGCGCGCCCGAGATAATCTCAGCCGCCGAGGCAGTGCCGCGGTTTGTCAGGATCACGATGGGGTAAGTTTTATCCGAGCCGCGGCTCGCGCGATACACCTGCTCCGGGTAGGCGCGTCCGCGCTGCGAAACGACGATCTGCCCATGCTTCAGGAACTGATCGCATACCCCGACCGCCTGGTTCAGCAAGCCGCCAGGATTATCGCGCAGGTCCAGTACCAGGCCCTTCATCTCGCCGAAGCTCGCGAGCGCATCCGCGACTTCCTTGGACGTCGTCTCCTGCACCGCCTTAATGTGGATATAGCCGATGCCGGGTTGGATCAGGTAGGAAAGATCGCCCGAATTGTTGGGAATCTCCGCCCGGGTCAGGTCGAAAGAGAGCGTCTGCGCCGTGCCCGGAGTGTCGCCCGCGCGAGTCACGGTGACTTTCACGTGGGTGCCCTTGTCGCCCTTCAGCAGCGACACAACCTCATCCGAGCTCAATCCGTCGGTCGTTTTGCCATCGACCGCGCTGATGATGTCGCCTGTGTGCAGCCCGGCTTTGTAGGAGGGGGTTCCGACAAACGGCTTCAGCACCACCGTGCGCTGCTTGTCGCCGACCAGCTGTGATTGGATAAGCATACCTACGCCGTAGTAGCGGCCGCGCTGCTCCTCAATCAATTTGTTATAGCTTTTCGGGTCGAAGAAGTTGGAATGTGGATCGAGGGTGCGCAGCTCGGACGGGATCGCTCCGTCATAGATCGCGTCGTTCGGCTTGTCGCCCGTGAGCGGCTCGGCATAGTTCGCACTGACCGTGGCATACACCTG
This sequence comes from uncultured Acidobacteriaceae bacterium, assembly GCA_964247445.1. Lineage (GTDB taxonomy): Bacteria > Acidobacteriota > Terriglobia > Terriglobales > Acidobacteriaceae > EB88. The sequence continues at coordinate 2,224 of CAXTUV010000338.1, forward strand.
GGCGAACTGCTTGAGCGAATCCCGAAACGCCACGTCCGAGTCCGCGCCGTCCTGCGCGTGCACACGTTGGCTCGCCACCACCCCGGCAAGCCCGCAGGCGGTAAAAAAAGCGACAAGCGAGAATGCGGTCCGGCGGGCGCGGGGTGTCATACGTTGTGTGGTGACCTCAAAGCGCTACCACAAAAGTATAGCAAGCGGGCTGCCTGCGAGACTGGGGCGCGGTGTATTGTGAGTGCTATGAGCGCCCTAGCGGGTTTCCCGGCGAATGATCCGGCAGACAAGTTCGTCAGTGTGGAGGAATACCTGCGGACCTCCTACGAGCATGACCCGGAGCTGATCGACGGGCGGCTCGTGGAGAGACCCATGCCCACAAGGCTGCACGGATGGGTGCAGGCGATGATCAGCTTCTGGTTTGCCATGCACATGGACGCATGGGGCGTCGGGCCTGAGTCGGAGGTACGCACCCGCGTCCGGACCGCCAACTTCCGCCTGCCCGATGTTTCCGTCGTTTCCCTGGATCCGATCACCACGCGGACCATGGACGAGCCGCCCCTGATTGCCATTGAAATTCTCTCGCATGATGATCGTGCCTTAGACCTCGAAGACCGAGCCCGCGACCTGCGGGCGATGGGTGTGGAACACATATGGCTCCTCGCTCCCGACGAGCGCAGGGCCGAGGCGTGGACAGACGATGGCTGGAAGATCGCCGCGGAGCTGAAGGTGGCGAACTCGCCCATCCATCTTGACCTACCGTGGCTATGGGCGATGGTTGACCGCAGAACCGGGTCGGGCCGCTAAACCAATTGGTCGTAGCCGTGTACAGCTGCTGAGGGCACCCAGGCAAGGCCCATGTGGACCATCAAGCCGCCCGCCCCCCGCGCACTCCGATTCTTCCCCGAATGGGGCGCTTCTGACAGACAGCCTCCACCCGCGTAGAATCTTCGTCAGACGCCATACAAGGTAGGCCTGCCCGACCGGCCGCCGCGCACCGGCAGAGACCCCTTACTGATGATTCCATCCAAACCTTTTTTCCGCGCCGCCCTCCTCGCCACCGCGACCGCCGCCCTTGCGCCCTTGTTTGCCGGCGCGCAGCAGCTCAATGCGCCCGTGAGCAAAAACGCGCAAGCCGCCGCGCCCGAGCAGCCCTTCCACGGTGAGGTGGTGGAAGACATCATCGCGCGCGTCAACGACCAGGTCATCAGCACGTCGGACTACAACCGCGCCTTGAGCGACCTCGACCAGCAGGCAAAGCAGCGCAATCTGTCCCCGGCCGATGTGGACGAGCAAAAGCGCCAGCTCCTACGCGACCTGGTCGACAACCAGCTTCTGCTGTCCAAGGGCAAGCAGCTCGGCATCACGGGCGAAGCGGAAACCATCCGCCAGCTGGATGAGTTGCGCAAGCAGAACAATCTTGACTCGCTTGAAGCGCTCGAAAAGGCGGCGGAGCAGCAGGGCGTTTCCTTCGCGGACTTCAAGGCCAGCATCCAGAATCGAGCCATTACGACCCAGGTGATCCGCGACGAGGTAGGCCGGCGCATCAACATCACGCAAACCGATGAGCACGCATATTACGATGCGCACAAGGAACAGTTCACCACGCCCGAAACGGTCAAGCTGGCGGAAATCCTGATCCCGACAGCAGACCCGGACAACGCCGCGCAAGTCGCCGAGGCGCAGAAGAAAGCGGACGAGCTCCACGCGCAGCTGGAAAACGGGGCCGCATTTGCGGCGTTGGCGAAGGCGAACTCAACCGGCGCGACCGCTGCCGAGGGCGGCGCGCTCGGCGACTTCAAGCGCGGCCAGCTCGCGGGGGTTCTGGAGGATGCTGTGTGGCCTTTGCCAGCCGGCGGCTTCACAGCGCCGATCCGAACCAAGCAAGGCTTTGTGATTTTGAAGTCGGATGGCCACACC
>CAXTUV010000339.1:0-4132 GCA_964247445.1 uncultured Acidobacteriaceae bacterium
GCCCGTCGTGCTCGGCTATGACCTAGCCGGGCAGCTCGACGCCCATCCCGGTGATACGGTTCTCGTCACCAGCCCGCAGGGTGAGCTCACCCCGTACGGCCTCGTGCCCAAATACCAGCGGTTCCACGTCGCGGGCGTGTTCCATTCGGGCTTTTACCAGTACGACTCGGGCTTCGGCTTCGTCCGGCTCGCGGACGCGCAGGCGCTGTTCGGCGAGCCCGACGTTGTCTCCATTCTTTCCTTCAAGCTCGACGACCTGGACCGGGCGGAAAGCGTGGGCAAGGAGATCGAGCAGGCTGCCGGCCCGGGTTTTGAGGCGACGAACTGGCAGGAGCAAAATCGCGAGCTGTTCCGCGCGCTCAAGCTGGAGCAGCTGGTCACATTCATTGTGATTGGGCTGATCGTTTGCGTGGCCGCGCTCAACATCCTTATCGCGCTCACCATGATGGTGATGGAAAAGACCAAGGACATCGCGGTGCTCGTCTCGATGGGAGCGTCGCCGGGGCAGATTCGCGGCATCTTCCTGGCTCAGGGCATCCTCATCAGCGTCATCGGCACTGCGGTCGGTTGGGTCTTGGGCTATGGGCTCGCGTTCATTTGCGGGCACTGGCACCTTATCCGCTTGTCACCGGATGTGTACTCAATCGATACCCTCCCCTTCGCGCCGAAGCTGTCGGACGGCTTGGTGGTCGCGGCTGTGTCCATCGGGGTTGCGCTGCTGGCGACCCTGTACCCGTCAGGCTCGGCGGCGCGGGTGCTCCCGGCCGAGGCCTTGCGGTATGAGTGAGCCGCTGGTGCGGGTGGAAGGCTTGCGCAAGGACTACGGGCGCGGTGTGCGCCTCTTTCACGGCCTTTCTTTCTCCATTGACCGGGGTGAAACCCTGGCGATTGTCGGTCAGTCCGGTGCCGGTAAAAGCACGCTGCTTCACCTGCTCGGCGCGCTTGACAAGCCGTCCGCGGGTGAGATTTATGTCGGCGCAACCGCCCTCAGCACTCTGAAAAGCACGGAGGCAGCGCGCTTCCGCAACCGCGAGATTGGGTACGTCTGGCAGTTCCACTATCTCCTGCCCGAGTTTTCAGCGGAGGAAAATACAGCCATGCCTCTGCTCGCCCGGGGGCTCCAAAGGAAAGCGGCGCTGAAGGAAGCGGGCGCATGGCTGGAGCGCGTCGGCTTGGTCGGCCGCCGAACCCACCGGGCGGGAGAGCTTTCAGGCGGTGAACAGCAGCGGGTCTCGCTGGCACGCGCGCTCATCACACGGCCCAAGCTCCTGCTTGCCGATGAGCCCACAGGCGACCTGGACGAGGGTACGGCAGAGACAGTTTTCGCGTTGATTCAACAGCTGCATACGAGGGGGGAGCTTACCACGGTACTTGTTACCCACAATCTCGCTCTAGCGGCCAAGTGCGGGCGTGTGGTACGGCTAACACAGGAGGGCATCGCGCCCGAGCCTGAACGCGAGTCCGAGTCTCGCAGCGGGACATCTATACAGTAAGAAGTACGCACGAGTTTTTCGAACGCCGCAACGCACCTGCATCGGTGCCAGGACCAAGGGGGAACATGTTCGAACGCTACACGGAAAAAGCGCGGCGCGTGATCTTTTTCGCCCGATATGAGGCCAGCCAGTTCGGCTCGCCTTATATCGAGACTGAGCACCTGCTGCTGGGACTTTTGCGGGAGGACAAAGCGCTTACGAATCGCTTTCTGCGCTCCCATGCTTCGGTTGACTCGATCCGCAAGCAGATCGAAGGGCACACCACCATGCGCGAAAAGGTGTCCACCTCCGTCGACCTGCCGCTCTCGAACGAGTGCAAGCGCGTGCTGGCCTATGCGGCGGAAGAAGCCGAGCGATTGTCGCACAAGCACATCGGCACCGAGCACCTGCTGCTGGGCCTTCTGCGAGAGGAAAAGTGCTTCGCGGCGGAGATCCTACACGAGCGCGGCTTGAAGCTGCTCGCCATCCGCGAGGAGTTGGCGCGCGCGACCCAGGAAAAGACTGCTCAAGGGCAGCGCGGCAACCGTGAACAGGGCGGGGGCGGCCAGGGCCAAAATCGGGAGCAAAGCCTGCTTAGTGAGTTTTCGCGCGACCTGACCCAGGTAGCCATGGACGGGACGCTCGACCCGCTGGTCGGCCGCGACGGCGAGCTCGAGCGCGTGATCCAGATCCTATGCCGCCGGACCAAGAACAACCCGGTGCTCATCGGCGAGCCCGGCGTTGGCAAAACCGCCATCGTCGAGGGCCTAGCCCAGCGCATCGCGGACGGAGAAGTGCCGAGCTTCCTCGCCGACAAGCGCGTTCTGGCGCTTGACCTGTCGCTCATCGTCGCGGGCACCAAATATCGCGGGCAGTTTGAAGAGCGGCTCAAGACCATCATGAAAGAGCTGATGGAAAACCAGAACTGCATCATCTTCATCGATGAGCTGCACACGCTGGTCGGCGCCGGTTCGGCTGAGGGCTCGCTCGACGCCGCGAACATTCTTAAGCCTGCCTTGTCGCGCGGTGAGATCCAGTGCATCGGCGCGACCACGCCGGGCGAGTTCCGTAAGTCGATCGAGAAAGATCGTTCGCTTGAGCGCCGCTTCCAGGCTGTCAAAGTTCCGCCGCCGAACGAAGAAGACGCGATCAAGATCATCATGGGCATTAAGGACCGCTATGAGAAGTTCCACGCGGTTTCCTATACCGATGACTCAATCGAGTTTGCCGTGTCGCACTCGAGCCGCTACATCCCGGACCGCTTCCTGCCGGATAAGGCGATCGATCTTATCGACGAAGCTGGGGCTCGCGTCAAGCTGCGCCAGACCTCCCTACCTGAGGAGATCACCGAAGTCCAAAAGCGGATCAAGTTCATCGTCCACCGGATGGAGAACGCCATCGCGAACCACGAGTTCGAGAAAGCGCGCTTCTACTCGGACGAAGAGCGTAAGGAGCGCGAAAACCTTCGAGCACTGCGCGACAAGTACCATCTCGATGACTCCACAGCCGGCATCGTGGGCCGCGAGGACATCGAGGATGTCGTGAGCCGCTGGACCGGGGTGCCCGTTACCTCGATTAAGGAAGAAGAGACACAGAAGCTTCTCCGCGTTGAGGGCGAGCTGCACAAGCGCGTCATCTCGCAGGAGAAAGCGATCTCGGCGCTGTCCCGCGCGATTCGTCGCTCCCGCGCCGGCCTGAAGTCGCCGAACCGCCCTATCGGCTCGTTCCTGTTCCTAGGCCCAACGGGTGTCGGCAAAACAGAGATGGCCCGGACGCTTGCGCAGTTCCTCTTCGGGAGCGAGAAAGCGCTGATCCGCTTCGATATGTCGGAGTTCATGGAGAAGCACTCGGTTTCGAAGCTCATCGGTTCGCCTCCGGGCTACGTGGGCTACGAGGAGGGCGGCCAGTTGACGGAGCGCGTCAAGCGTTCGCCGTACTCGGTCGTTTTACTCGATGAGATCGAAAAGGCGCATCCGGATGTGTTCATCATCCTGCTCCAAGTTTTTGAGGACGGCCACCTGACTGACGGTCTCGGCAACACGGTCGACTTCAAGAACGTAATCCTCATCATGACCTCGAACATCGGCGCGCGGCACTTGCAGCGCAAGCAGGGTCTCGGCTTCCAGTCGGAGCGCGAGGACCTGGTGATGGACAAGGTCGAGGAGCTGGTCAAGCAGGAGGTCAAGCGCACCTTCAACCCTGAGTTCCTGAACCGCGTGGATGAGATCATCCTGTTCCACTCGCTTTCGGACGCGGACCTGATTCAGATCCTGGAGTTGCTGGTGCAGTCGCTCAACGCGAACTTGGTGCAGAAAGCGATCACCATTTCGGTGAGTGAGGACGCCAAGAAGTGGATTCTTGAAAAGACGCTGGTCGACCGCAGCTACGGGGCACGCCCCCTGCGCCGCGCGCTCCAGCGCTACGTCGAGGACCCGCTTTCGGAAGCGTTGATCGCGGGGCAAATCTCGGAGCGGCCGGCGTTTCTTGAGGTCTACCTGGAAAATAATCAGCTGTTTTACCGGCCCGTGTCGCCGCAGGACACCGACGAGCCCGGGCGTCTGCTGCCGGAAGGCGTGCTGCTATACAGCGCGTAATCCGCAAATGACAGCCCCGCGCTAACGCGCGGGGCTTTCATTTGCGGATTACGCGCTGTATAGCAG
>CAXTUV010000340.1:0-4125 GCA_964247445.1 uncultured Acidobacteriaceae bacterium
AATCCTCGTCGTTGCCGACGAACACGGTGGCGACCTTTTCCTGCTCGGGCAGCTCAATGAGCGTGGCCTGCCCGAGCGCGGCACGGATGATGGGCGGCGCTTGGGCGGCGCGGATGGTGACGGTGCGCGGGGCGCTCGGCTCCAACCGGCGGCCGATGGGCGCGCTGTAGGAGCTTGGGCTGGCGAGAGCGGCCAGCAAAGCCGCAGTAATGGTTTTATTTAAAACAGTCATTCGGCAACTCCTGTGCTGACGGCAAGCTCCAAGCCCTCGCCCGCCGCGAAGCGGTCCAGCCCAGCGTCGATCCCGTACCGGGCAACCAGCTTGTCGCGGCGCACCCGGTCTTTCGGCTTGGTGGTGAACGCGGCGTAGCTGCGCGGGTCAAGGTTCAAGATCAAGACCTTGGTTTCCCCGTCGCGGCGGATGTACAAGGCTTCACGGGACCCCAGGCTCGCGAACAGCGCAAGCTGCTGCTCGTTCATGCCGAACAGGTCGCGGTAGTGCTGTCGGTTGAACCCCGGGTCGCGCAGGAACAGGAAGGAAGAGCAGGCATTCACGATGCTTTCGGCGTGGTCGCCCAGGTCGCGGACGCTTTGCGCCACCAGCGTGACGCCGCCCAGGTACTTGCCGACCTGCTTGATGGAGGTAAGCATCCCCTCCAAAAGCTGCTTGTTCTTCATGGCGGCGAATAGCTCCTCGATCACTACGTGCTTCGGCACCCCGAGGTTGGCCGGGTCGTGGATCACCGCGTCGATGCGGCCCAGCAGCCACACCATCAATGGCTCGATTAGATCGGCATACTGCTCGCGGACGCCCTCGAAGTCCCAGCACTGAAGCCGGTTCAGCCGGAGCGAATCTTCCGCGTTGTCGAAAATCCTGGCGTACACCCCGTCCCCGACCCACTTGGTCATGTAGCGCTGCAACTGCGGCGGGAGCATGAGGTTCCGCAGACGCCGCAGCGCGGGGTCGCGCAGGTTGTACATGTTGCGGACGGTCGCGTAAATGTCGTCATTCTCTTCCGGGCTGATCGCCGCGCCGCCGCTCGTGAGCAGCAGCTTGATGAACCCGTGGAGGAATTTCAGATTAGCGTCGGTCGGCTCCAGCGCGAACGGGTTCACGCGCGGGCCGTCCAAGCCTACCCGGTCCACCTTGCCGCCGTACAACCCGACCACGGACTCATAGGAGCGGCCGATATCGAAAATGAAGTCCCAGCCGCCATACTTCTGCCCCGTGGCGATTTCCTGGTTGACGTGAACGCTCTTGCCCTGCCGGGGCGGGCCGACGATCAACTGCGCCCGCATGCCGTCCACGTAAGGGTCCTTGAAGTACGGGGTGCCGGTGCGGGTCTCGTACACGTTGACGTACTCGCGGTCCAAGGCTTCCGAATGCCGGTGCCCGACGGTCGGCGCGTAGACGGAAGCGAGCCGGGCACTGTGGTCCTCGCCCAACCAAAGCGGATATACGTTGAAGTCCCCATTGCCGGGGAACATGGCGTAGAACGCCGATAGGCAGCCGTCCGACTCCTCGATCACCGGGGCGCGCGCTGTGACAAAGGCCGTGTGGACGGCGGGCACAACGGCTTTCAACTCGTCTAGATCACGGCCGGAGATAAGCAGCTTCAGGAAGTATTCGCCCTCGGCCTTCTCGTCCAGCCGCTCCAGCAGCTCCCCGATGCGGCTGACCCGCTTGCGGGCGGCCTGGCCTTTCGCGCCCTCGTCGAGCGAGGCGAAGTCCCGGCCGGCGAGCGCGCGCGCGGCGAGCCCCACCTTGAAGAAATCCTGGAAGCGCTCCTGCGCCTCGGCTTCCTTGCGCGCGGTCGCGCTCGGCCGCGGCCGCCACCCGGTGCAAAGCACCGCGTCGCAGTCCAACTCCGCGAGCGGGGAAAACAGGCAGGGGCGGCTCGCGTCCGGCGTCATGGTGAGCGAAAACAGCATGGCGGGCTTGCGGCCGATGCTCAGGTGGTCCGGGTGCCATTTGACCGCGCTTGCCGCTATCTGCACGTCCACCGGCATGTCGCCGCGCAGGCGCACCCGCTCGGCCCAGTCCTCCTGGTTGAACAAGTAGCTGAGGAAAGAGAATGCTTCCTCGACCGGCAGCAGACGCAGCCCGAGCGCTTCCCCGAGCTGGTCTTCCAGCGCGGCCGATGCCTTCGCAAGTTCAGCGAGCAGGCGGTTGTTTTCACGGTCCTGCTCGCGCGGGTTGAGGCGGAACCGGTTGGGCCAGCGGGGCTCCATCGTGAGCGCCCAGTACAGCTCGACGCGGCGGAACCCGGCGGTGCGGTCAAGGTGCTCGATGCGGGCCTGCACGAAGGACTCGGCCACCGGGTTCTCGTAGGCTTGCTCGCGCGGCAGCTCGCAGCCGGCGCGCAGGACCATGAACTCCATCACGCCCGAACCTTCGGGCAATCCATGGCGCGCGCCCTCGTAGGTGTGCGCGAGCGCGTCCATCGCGGCGTCGGTCATGCCTTCAGGATCGCGCCCGGGAAGGCGGTAGAAGCGGACATACCCGCCGTTTTTCATGCCGAAAGTGGTTGGGTTCACCACCCGGCAGATGGGCACGATGGCGCGCGCGGGCGCGGCGTCGGCGGCCCAAGGGTTCAGTTTGCGGTTAACGCTTGCGCGGGTCATACATCGCCTTTTGCCGCAGCCCGAGCCACCACAGCCGGGCCATCTTGGGGTTGTTGCGGGACGCGAGCCAAGCGCCGGAGGCGAACAGGGCGAAGGCAAGGGGGCTGAGCGCGTGGAACCCTGCGAGGAAGACCAAAATGGAAGCGAACAGGACGGCAATCCAGAGCGGAAGCTCCAGCCCGAGCTTGGTGCGGGAAGCATTCAGGGCTGAGTTGATGGGCATCGGTTTTCCTCGCGGGGTCTGCGGCATGGCGTTTATTGCACCGCCTGGCCGCTGAGCGTGTTGACCCAGCCCGGACCGAGGCCGACCACGAGGCCGCCGATAAATGCGCCGAGTACGCCGAGCGCGCCTTCGGCCATGCGGCCGCCCATCATGCGAACGGCGGCGAAGATCAAGCCCATAACGACCATAAGAGCGCCGACGGCGACCACAAAGGTCTTCACGGTCGTAAAGAAAGTCTGGGCCTGGGTGAAGTCAATCGTCCCCTGAGCGTGGGAGGCGCGAGCGCACAGGAGCATGGCGGCTGCGGGAGCCAAGCCCCGCATGGTAGAAGCGGCTCTCTGAGAGGTAAAGGTTTCCCGCGCCCATCTCCGGGCGAGGCGGCTGGAAGGCTGCTGAGTCAAGGGGTTCTCCTAGCGCACTTTTGAGTTGGTGGAGAGCTGCACTCTGCACAAAACAGAGCCAGCAGGTCAGTAATGAATAGTAGGCGACAATAAAATCGGCTATTGATTTGTCGCTTTCTACAATCCTGAGTGCAACTTTAGTTTTTCGTCAAGAGTTGCCTGTGGAAAACGAAAAATATGTTTTCCCGAGCTTCCAGGGCTTGCTGATCACAGGAAAATGCCCATTTACATGGGTTTTACAAACACTTCCGAGGAGAGGTCACTCTAACCAGTCTGCAAACCTTGGCAGCCACTATGAACGAAAAGGGTACCCCGATGCAAACTTTGGTACCAGGTTGCTTTAACAGATTGCGTTTTTTCACTTGCCAAGCTGCACATCGCCCTGGGCGGTTCCGGCGTTAGGCAGATAGGAGATTTTTTGATCTTGTACGAGTGCCCCAAAGCAGGGCAAAATGCGCGGGTGATGAATAAAGCGGCGCACAACGCTGCTTTTTCACTTTCATTGCGGCACGGGAGTTTTATGGATGCACTATGACTACGCGCTTTTCAGTGCGGCGGTGTCGGCGCGAATCAGGAGCATACGAAAGGCGCGCGGCTTGACCCAAAACAACATGGTGCAGCTTTATGGCTATCACATGGCCGAATGGCAGGGCATCGAGAAGGGTCGGCGCATGTCGCTCCGCATCCTGGTTCGGGTTGCAAATTCGTTTGAGATACCTATATCCGAGCTTACGGCCGGCATTGAATGGCAGGAAGGCCCAGGTCACGGCTCGCGCGGATTCACACCGCCACCCGGCTCCAAACTGGATGACGAGTAAATATGGTTCCGCACTCTTCAATGGAGCGCGGAACCACTTGGGTCACCAGTATTAGTAG
>CAXTUV010000341.1:0-4124 GCA_964247445.1 uncultured Acidobacteriaceae bacterium
GAACGGGTACCTTGTCGGGTCAATTACTTTCAAGGACACGAGCAGCGGTACCGGATCGCCCACGACGCCGGCCATGGAAGCCATCTCGGTCACCTGCGTCATGTTCGCGCCGACCTTGTCCGCGAAGGTGTGGAGACGCGCTTCTTCGTCCGGCCGCAGCGTCCGGCTCACGCGCGCGGAAAGGTCAGCGGCGAGAATTGAACGCGCCTGCCCGAGCAGCGTGGTCGAGAACGAGTCCGCGAAGCCGCGCACGCCTGTGAGCGCGCCCACGCCGATCGCGACCGACAGCACGACAAACACAAACTTCGCTTTCGCGAACATGAGCTCGCGCACGGCCACGCGCAGCGCGGTCGCCCAAGGCAGGGCGGGTTTGGTTCCTTCCGCCGCGACCGCTGGAGCGGACGGCAGTTCCCGTACAGGTGCTCCCGTTGCCATCCTCTGCTCCTAGCGCGCCGCCATCATGGCGTCCTCGTGCATACTCACCGTTTCGTCGCTGATGATGACCCCATCCCGAAGGATGACGCGACGGTCGGCCCGGGCGGCGATCTGTGGATCGTGTGTCACCATCACCAAGGTCGTGCCGGCTTCGCGTTGGCGCGTGGTCAGCAGCTCCAGCACATGCTGCCCGTTGGTCGTATCCAAGTTGCCGGTGGGCTCATCGGCCAGGACGATGGGCGGTTCCAGCACGAAGGCCCGCGCCAGGGCCACGCGCTGCTGCTCGCCGCCGGATAGCTGCACAGGATAGTGGTGCATGCGGCCGCCGAGGCCCACCGCTTCCAGCAGCGCGCGAGCCCGGCTCTTGCCGTCGCCGCGCGCGTTTAATTCGTACGGCAGCAGGACGTTCTCAAACGCGGTGAGGGTCGGGATGAGCTGATAGCTCTGGAAAACAAAGCCGATTTTGCCTCCGCGCACCTGCGCCAGGCGGTCCTCTTCCATTCGGCTGATGTCCACGCCGTCGATCAGCACCTGGCCTTCGGTGGGTGAATCAAGCCCGGCGAGCAGCCCCAGCAACGTGCTCTTGCCCGAGCCGGATGAGCCCATGATCGCCACGAACTGCCCACGAGGCACCAGCAAGTCAATCCCCTTCAGGATCTCCACCGTGCTCGACCCGTTGCGCATCCGCTTCCAAATCCCGCGCGCTTCGACCATCCCGCCTCCCGCTTGCACCCTCAACTGACGCCGGGGTCTCCCCTATGGTATCGAGCCCGCACCCGCTTCGTTTGCACCCTGCGCAGCGCACCTGCCGTCCAACTACAAATGCCTCTTCGCCTGCTGCTATTTTTGTTGGTCTGCTTTCCGCTGCGCGCGCAGACAATCGTCTGCTTCGGCGACTCGCTGACCGCCGGCTTCGGCGCCCCGGCCGGAGCTTCCTACCCGGATGATCTGCGGAAAGCACTCGCGCAAGCCGGCTCGCAGGCGACCGTGGTGAACCAGGGCATCTCCGGCGATACGACCAAGGACGGGTTGGCGCGCATCGATGCCGTACTCAAGCTCCACCCAACTATCGTGATCCTGGAATTAGGCGCGAACGACGGTCTGCGCGGCTACCCGGTCGACGGCATTGAGCGCAACCTCAACACCATCCTCACGGACCTTCAGCGTGCGCGCATCCGTGTGCTGCTGCTCGGCATGAAACTGCCGCCCAACCTGGGTCCGGACTATGTCGGCCCGTATGAAGCAGTCTTTCCGACCCTGGCCGCGAAGTACAAGGTTCCCCTCGTGCCATTTCTGCTTGACCATGTGTGGGACAACCCGGATTTACTGAGCCCGGATAACCTCCACCCCAACGCAGCCGGGTATCGCGTGGTGACGCAAAACGTGCTGCCTTACCTGAAACCGATGCTGGCGAAGTAACTGGCCAGAGCTAGCATAGGCGCATGGCGACCCAAACCCGCATTTCTGTCGAGCAGTACCTTCACTGCTTCGAATGGGAACCTGACGCCGAATACGTGGACGGCGAGGTCCAAGAGAGGCCCGTGGGCGAAAAAAGTCATTCGAAGTGGCAGGGCGCGATTCTGCACTGGTTTCGGCTGCACGAGGCCGAGTGGCGCTTGTTGGGCTATGCTGAGCTGCGTGTTCAGGTCAGGGCACAGAACTTCCTTATACCGGACGTCCTTCTGCTCGATGAGAACGCGCCGGACGAGGAGATCGTCACCCAACCCCCGGTTGCCGTTTTCGAGGTTTGGAGCCCGGAAAATCGCATAAAGGACATGATGCGGAAGTTCGCCATGTTCGCGGCCATGGGCAGCGGAGAAATATGACTGATCCATCCGGAGACAGCTATCTGGTCGCGCTGGGAGGACGGGCAGATGATCCCCCGGGATCGCTTCTCCTTGCCGGAGCGCGGGGTTGAGTTCGCCATGGCGGATCTTGCGAAACACGTACGCTGAGCTACTGCGCCGGCAGAAGTGCCGACAGCGGGATGGCGCTCGACTGCACCCCATACCCCGGGCCATTCGGGTGCGTGTTGTCGCCCGAGTTGATCGTCGGCATGAGGAAGTCCGGGTGGTTTGGGTCGGCCATGGCTTTATCGAAGTCCGCAATGGCGACAACACCCGGTAGGGCCGCCCCGGTCGACCGAATCCAGTTGTTGACCATGCGCCACTGCACGGCACCGGGGTTTTCCGGACCCGGATGGATGTCGCCCGCGTATGGGTCGGCGGGGCTGGGATTTGGGCCGTAGTACGGCTGAGCCGGGTTGGAGCAGAACACCGACGGCGGCAGCGTACCCAGGATGACCCGCTTGCCCGCCGCATATGCCTGCCCGACAATGTTCGTCAGAGCCGCTTCAACATCCGTTGCCGGCTTGCAGTCAGCGGTTTTGATATCAACCGCGCCGAGATAGATCACCACAGCACGGACGCTCGGCTGCTCCAACACATCGCGCGCGATCCGGTCTTCTCCGTCGGCGACGCCCGTGGCTGGAGTTGCGCCGGAGTTCGGCCCGGCAGGGTCGGCGGGCACACCCGCGTTCAGCACGCCCAGGTTGTAGCCGGCGGCATTGAGCTGTCGCGCGAGCCAATCCGACGGCCGGTCGTTGTCCTGCCCCGGCACGATAGGGTTGGGCGTGGGATATGCATTCACATTGCTGCGGTTTGACTGCGCCCCGTCAATGCTGGAAGACCCGAACAGCACGACCGATCCCTGGTACGGCCCGTACACGTCCATGTCGCTCAGCAGGTACCATTCGGTGTTCGCCTGCGTAAACGAGGCTCCGCTCACGTCGGCTGTCGCGTTGCCCGCCCCCGCGGGCGTCGCGTAGTTTTGCCCGACGATGCTGCCGTGCTGCGTCAGCGGCGGAAATGCTCCCTGCACATACATCGACACCGCCATCTTTTGCCCGAAGCTGTAGGTGATGTTCACCGGGTCGGAGGTCAAGCTTTGCCCGGGTTGGATTACGGCGCTCGCGCCGCCTTGAAAGGTAAGCGGCGCGTCATGGGTGGGGTCAACCGCAGCGCCGTCCCCAGCGATGGCAAGCCGGGCCGCGCCGATCGTGATCGGGGTCGTTCCGAAGTAGTTGGAGAAGCGGACGCGCTCCTCCGTACCCGCGACGGTGGGATAGAAGAAAAACCGGAAGCTCTGCTCCTGCCCGCCGGGGTTGGCGGCACTGGGCAGCGCGTTTTCCGGTGAGGTGCCCCAAGCGACTGCCCAAAGTGAGAACGGTGCGATGGCGGTGCTTGGGGTGCTGCTGCTGACGCTTTGCGAGCAGCCGGTAAGCAGGAGTGAACCGGCCAAGGCGACGAAGGCAGTGGCTGAAGGAGGAAAACAGGACAGCGCCATATCGCGTTCAGACGAGTGAACTTCTGAGCAAGTTGCGTCGCTACATGGAGCAGCCGTGAATTTCTAAACTGATGGGAATGTATGGTTTACAGCAACACTACCTTGGGTTGAAACAGGGTCCCGGCGAGCCGGTCCGCGATGGCCGCGAGCTCGCGCTGACCTGAGAAAACCCGCACTGTCGGCGCGGGCGAAAACTCCGGCAGCGCCACTTGATTACCATGGCGCAGGCGCTCCAGCGTTTGCGCGTCCGCGGTCACGGCGGGCAGCTCCGGCAGAACGGTACGGGGATGCGGCAGAGCAGCTTCAAGCGTTGCGGTCCGGCCCCGGTTATCGGCTTCGTCGAG
>CAXTUV010000342.1:0-3815 GCA_964247445.1 uncultured Acidobacteriaceae bacterium
ATCAAGAACCTGCTCCAACAGGAAGCGGACGCGATCCAGGCGACGAATTTCAATCACGCGACCCAGGACCTTTACGACGCGATCGAGCGCGGCGACTTCCCCGAATGGGAAATGTATGTGCAGCTCCTGTCGGATGATGAGCATCCGGAGCTGGACTTCGACCCCTTGGACGCGACCAAGCTGTGGCCGCAGGACCAAATTCCCTTCCGCCATGTCGGGCGCATTGTGCTCAACAAGAACCCCGAAAACTACTTCGCCGAAACCGAGCAGGTGGCCTTCGGGACCGGCGTGCTGGTCGACGGGCTGGACTTCTCGGACGACAAGCTGCTGGTCGGCCGCACGTTCTCCTACTCCGACACGCAGCGCTACCGCGTCGGGACCAACTACCTGCAGCTGCCGATCAACCGGCCGCGCGGCTGCCCGATCTTTACCGGCCAGCGCGACGGGCAGATGACCTACGAGGTGAACGTCGCCCCGGGGCAGAATCCACACATCAATTACGAGCCCTCAAGCATGGGCGGGCTGACGGAAGCCAAGCCGGCAGGCAAGCCCCATGAGCCGATGTACGAAGGCCGCTTGGTGCGCCAGAAGATCGACCGCGAAAACAATTTCAAGCAGGCGGGCGAGCTATGGCGGCAGTTCAACGAGACCTACAAGGCGGAGCTGGTCAGTAATTTATCGGGCGCGCTGATCCAGTGCGTGCCGGACGTGCAGCAGAAGTTCCTGTCGCACATCACGCAGGCGGACGCTGAGTACGGGCGGCGCGTGCGCGAGGCGGTGGAGAAGCTGCAGGCTGGCACAAGCCGCCAGCCGACGCAGGAAACCAAGCAGGAAGAGGTTCGCGAGCTGGTCGGCGCGGGCGGGCAAGCCGGTTTCAGGTACTAAAAGCAACGAGCACAAGGAAAGGAGCCGCGAGGCTCCTTTCGTTTTACTGGAGCTTCTTCAACTCAGCCAGCATGCGCTGGAAACCTTCGTCGCGGGCTTTCATGTTCTCCGGCGTGGCGTTCGGGGCTTCGCCGGCGCGCATGAAGCCGTGGCCCGCGCCCGGGTAAGTGACGGGCGCATAGGTTTTGCCGTCGGCTTTCATCTCGGCTGTGGTCGAGGGCACCATTTCGGTGATACGGGCGTCATTGCCGGCGTAAAAGCCGTACACCGGGGCTTTGATGTTCGCCAAAGCCGGTTTCTCGGGTGTGGGTCCGTAGAAGACGAAAGCGGCTTTAAGGTCGGGCCGGGTAGTGGCAAACAGAAAGCTTTTGCCGCCACCCCAGCAGAAGCCGGTCACGGCGAGTTTGCCGTTGGAAACGGGCAGCTTCAGGCCGAGGTTCGCGGCGGCATTCAGGTCCGCGGTGACCTGGTCGGGATTGAGGTTGGAGACGGCTTCAATCGCGGCGTCCTGCCCGGAAAAGCCGGAGGTGCCGCTTCCGCCTGGACCCATGCCGCTCAGCAGGTCGGGCTCTACGACCAGGTAGCCTTGCGCGGCGAGCTCGTCCGCCATCTCCTTCGACCAATCGGTCAGGCCGAAGATTTCGTGGATCAAGACGACGACCGGGACTTTGCCCTTTGATTCCGGGTAGTCGACGAAAACCTTCACCGTGCGGCTGCCGCTTTGCACGTTCATGTACTCGTGGTGGCGGGGCGAGGCGTCGAGCTTGGCTTTGGCCCAATCCTGGGCGCTGAGGAGACCGGGAACAGTGAACGCGAAGAAAAGAAGGGCGCGGCGGCGGAAAGCAGACATGATGCGCGCCAGTGTACTGCCCGCAAGCTGACAGCGGGAATAATTTTTGCGGAGGCCCGGAACGGGTTTCGCTCACCTTCTTCATCCCAAAACGGGAAGGGAAGCCCGGCAGAGTGCCGGTTTTTCACAGAATCTTGCTAGACTTGGCTCAACCAGCCGATACAGTTGAAAAGACTAGGAACCGATGCAGACAGCTATCAAACCTTTCTATCCCCTTGCCACGAACACGAGCCGCACTCCGGTGGCCTACTTTTCCATGGAGATCGCCATTGAGCCGGAGATGAACACCTACTCGGGCGGCTTGGGTGTGCTCGCGGGCGACACGTTGCGGGCAGTGGCTGACTTAGGCATCCCACTCGTGGCCGTAACGCTGGCTCATCGACGCGGGTACTTCCGGCAGGTGCTGGATGCGGATGGCGTCCAAACCGAAACAGAACAGCCGTGGCCGGTGGAAGCGATGACCGTCGAGGAGCCGCCGCGTGTGGTGGTGGAGCTGGACGGCCGTCCGGTGCAGATACGCGCGCTTTGCCACACGATTCACGGTGTGACCGGGCATGATGTGCCGGTATACCTGCTCGACACGGACCTTGTGGAAAATGATCCGCGCGATCGGAGCCTCACGGACCGGCTTTACGGCGGCGATGCCGACTACCGGCTCCGCCAAGAAGCCGTTCTGGGTATCGGCGGCGCGCGCATGCTGCTGGCGCTTGGACTCGATCCGGCGGTGTATCACATGAACGAGGGCCATGCGGCGCTGCTGACCGTGGCGTTGGTCGGCCGGGCACTGGCGGGGCGCACACTGCCGCAGGCCAGCGAGACGGAGTTTCGCAGGGTGAGGGAGCAGTGCGTGTTCACCACGCATACGCCGGTACCCGCCGGGCACGACCGATTTTCTCTCGAGCAGGCTCGGCACATTTTGGGAGCCGAGACTGTAGGCATGCTGGAGCGGGCCGGGGGCGTGCACGAGGGACTGCTGAACATGACCTACGTGGCGCTCAGGTTTTCGCGCTTCGTTAACGGCGTCGCGATGCAGCACGGGATCGTGTCGCGGGAAATGTTTCCAGACTACCTCGTCGACGCAATCACAAATGGGGTGCATGCGGGCACCTGGGCATCGGAGCCTTTTCTGCGCGTCTTCGACCGGCACCTGCCGCGCTGGCGCCGCGACAACGTGATATTGCGCTACGCGATCGACATTCCGGAAACGGAGATTATTGAAGCGCACCAAGCTTCCAAGCAATTTCTGCTGGATGCGGTAAAGGAGCGGACGGGCGAAACACTTTCCGCAGAGGTGTTTACGATCGGCTTCGCGCGCCGGGCCGCGACATACAAACGGATGGATTTGCTGTTCACGGACCCGGCCCGCCTGGTAGCCATGGCAAAGGAGTTCGGAGGCTTGCAGGTGCTGTACGCAGGCAAGGCGCACCCCGCGGACGAGCCCGGCAAGGCAAAGATCAAACGGGTGATCGAGTTTGCCCACCAACTTTCCGACGGGCTGCTGAAAGTGGTGTATCTCGAAAATTATGAGTGGAAGCTGGGAGGCCTGCTTACCGCGGGCGTGGACCTTTGGCTGAATACGCCCAAGCGCCCGTACGAGGCTTCGGGTACCAGCGGGATGAAAGCCGCGCTCAACGGGGTCCCTTCATTGTCCATCTTGGACGGGTGGTGGATTGAGGGCTGGATTGAGGGTGTAACGGGCTGGGCGATCGAGGACCGCGAAGACGAGGCGGACGAGGCGGCTTCGCTCTACAGCCAACTTGCTGAGATAATCCTGCCGCTGTTCCACAAGCACCCGGAGCAGTGGCGGCGGGTGATGCGTTCGGCCATAGCCCTGAACGGATCATTCTTTAATACGCAGCGCATGGTGGAGCAGTACGCGCTGAACGCATATTTCCCGCAAACGGTTTTGTCGGCTCAGACGCAGGAGACGCGGCAGGCCATCGCGGCAGATTGAGACGATTTCTCAGGCCGCGATGGAGAGCACCTCAGTGATGGGGCGTCCCTGCCGTTTCTCTTGATGTATCAGGAAATCTTTCCAGCTCCCGCTGAAACGCTTCGTGTCAGCGGGAGCGGCTGTAAG
>CAXTUV010000342.1:3828-4120 GCA_964247445.1 uncultured Acidobacteriaceae bacterium
CATCGCGGCTAGATTCGCGTACGCGGCTTCCCGAAGACGCGCTTGCTGTTCCGTTTCAGCCATGGAAGCCCAAATGAGGGAACCGAACCACCCGAGAATCGTCAAACCCAAGAAGGCATTTACGAGAATGATGCCCACTTTCCTGTTCACCTGCCGTTGGTAGGCAACGATGGTCGGAGCCCAGTAAAGTCCGAAAAGCAGAAGCGTGACAATACAAGCGCTTAAGGAACCGAATAGATGAAGCATGAGGACTCCTGGCGAAGATTGCGGGGAGTATACCAGTGTGGAAGCG
>CAXTUV010000343.1:0-4089 GCA_964247445.1 uncultured Acidobacteriaceae bacterium
GCCCTGGATGCTTCAGTTCGGTGGGCACCACCTTGCCCTGAATATCACGATCGCCGGGAGCCAGGGTGTGCTCACCCCGTCGCTGACCGGCGCGCAGCCGGCCACATTCCGGCTGAACGGGCAGACCGTCCGTCCCATCGGGCGGGAAAGCGACAAAGCGCTCGCGCTGCTCCAGTCCTTAAGCGAAAGCCAACGCAAGGAGGCGGTTCTCTCCTACAAGGTCGCCGACCTGGTGTTGGGCCCCGGGCAGGACGGCAAAACCATCGTTCCCGACGGCCTCAAGGCGTCCGCGATGGATGCCCGGCAGCAGGTGATGCTGCTTGATCTGATCCGGGAGTGGGCCGGCATTCTGAATGAGCCTTCCGCGGCGGCCCGCATGGCCCAGATGAAGTCGGACCTGAGCGAGACGTGGTTCGCCTGGAGCGGCCCGACCGCGGGTGTAACGGGAACGAACATCACCGCCTACTACCGCGTGCAAGGCCCGCACCTGGTTATCGAATACGCACCCCAAAGCGACGAACCGGGCAATCATGTGCACACTATCTACCGCGACCCGACCGACGACTACGGACGCGCGCTTGTGAAGCCGTGAAGCTGAAGCTCGGTGCCATGGTCACCGCCTGCGGCTTGCTGCTCGGCCACGCCGCATGGGCTCACCGCATCGACGAGTACCTCCAGGCGACTATCCTTTCGCTCGCTGCGAACGAGGTGCAAGCCTCCATGCGCCTGGTCCCCGGCGTAGTGGTCGCTCCCTCGGTGATCGCCGGCATCGACGCGAACCGCGACGGCGTGTTTTCCGAGGGCGAGCAGCAGGCGTATGCCCGGCGCGTGCTCGGCGACCTGTCCCTCACGCTTGACGGGCAGCGCCTCCGCCCGCGGCTGCTCGCCTGGAGCTTTCCTACCCCGGCACGGATGCGGGAAGGGCTCGGCGAGATCCGGATCGAGTACCGGTCCGCGCTGCCGCCCGGCGGGCCGAACCGCGCCTTGATCCTTGAGAACCGGCATCTGGTTCCTCAATCGGTTTACCTGATGAACGCCGTGGTGCCTCAAGATTCAAACATCCATCTTCTCGCCCAAAAGCGCAGCCGGTCGCAGTCGAGGTACGAGCTCGACTACTGGCAGGGCAGCGTCGGAGGCACGGCGGCGGGCTCCCTGGCAGGACGTTTTCAGGCGTGGCTGAACGGCCTCCAGTTCGCCGGACTGTTCCATCTCGGGGCGCGCCACATCGCCGAGGGTACCGACCACCTCCTGTTCCTGCTGGTGCTGTTGCTGCCCGCGCCGCTCGCCGCCGCCGGCCGGCGCTGGGCGAGGCCTGCGGGCGTCCGCCGGAGCCTGCTCCGCATTCTCGGCATCGTCACCGCGTTCACCCTCGGCCATTCCGTCACGCTTGGCCTGGCGGCCATGAACATGGTCCACGCGCCGGAGCAGCCGATCGAAGTCTTGATCGCGGCGTCGATCCTCGTTTCGGCGGTCCACGCCCTGCGCCCGATCTTTCCAGGCCGGGAAGCGTGGGTCGCCGCCTTCTTCGGCCTGATCCACGGCCTCGCGTTTGCCTCGGCGCTCGCCCAGCTCGGGCTCGCGCGCTGGGATCGGGTTGCTGGTATCCTGGCCTTCAACCTGGGCATTGAAGCTATGCAGATGCTGGTCGTCGCCCTCCTCCTGCCCTCGCTCCTGCTCCTGAGCCGCACCAGGGCCTACCCCAGCGTGCGCATCAGCGGCGCGGGGTTTGCCGGAGCCGCGTCGGTCTGCTGGGTCGCGGAGCGCCTCTTCCATCTTCACACCCCGGTTGACGCGGTCGTCAATGCTCTTGCACGGCACGCGCCATGGGGTGCCGCTGCTCTTCTAGCGGTAAGCCTGGCCTATCGGCACCTATCTATTGCACGAACCCGACCTATGGCTCCAGCGAAAGCGGTGCCTGAGGTTTAGCTATCGATTCGAAACAAAAGGATCGGCAGTTTGAAGTGTGAGTTTCAAAGTCGCTGTATTTCACCCGCACATGACAAATGAATGTTCTTGGCGGTACGATCGGGACCTTTATTCACCGCTTATAAACGGCGGCAAAGCAATTGCAAGCCGTAATAAATTAAGCGGCTGTGGCGAGGCGATGCGGCTTCAAAACCAATGCCGCTTCGCGGAAGGAATTTGTATCCGGTTTGTCACCGTGCTGGAGATTTGATGGAGGTCGAGCTTTCCTGGAGGGAGTTAGCGTGACAACTCCACCTACAGCTTTTATCAGCAAATTCCAGCTGCTCCCAGCGTAACTAGGTGGAAGATTATTCTACTAGGTCGATGTAAATTGAATGTATTTTCGAGGTATACGATCCTTTCGGGCTTCCGTCCACAATCCAAGAGATAAAAGCAAGAAACGGACTATCTCACAACGTCCATTTGGCCAAGCCCCGGATCGCCGCCTCCGTACAAACAAGCGGAATGTCCTTGACCGAGATCGACCGCGCCGGCCGGTCGGCGACCACCGGGCTTGGATCAATGCCCCGAGCAAGGTTACAGAGGCGCGGGACGTAGCGGCCGAACTATTAGGCCTCCAGTTCGCCGCTCACCTGGAAGCCTTCGCGATCAGCGCTGATAACACAGCGGTGCCGCCTTGGCGTATAGCACCGTGACCGCAGGCGTACCGCTTGATGGCATAGGCGAGAAGCTTGCGGGCGCTTTCGAGGGCAGAGGGTTTATGCCACATGACAAGGGTAGGCAGAGGAAAGTACCAAGGGGTCCATCCGCAGATGGCGAGGCGTCCAACGGCAACCAGCTCGTCGCCCGCGTACAGGGTTCCGTCCCGCTCGTCAAGAAACGAGAAGTGGCCGGGGATGTGCCCGGGAGTGGAGATGGAGCGAAGCGAGCCGAACAGGATGCCGTCCTCAATCAGCTCCGTGACGGGAGTGGCGATCCCAGGCAGGCCGCCGCGAATACTGCCTTGCGGCTCGTTCGCGTACAAGATCTTTTTCGCCGGGCGTTCAAGCAAGGGCAGGGAGCGTTTGCTCGCAGCAATCGGAACGCCGGGCAGCCGAGCGGCGAGCTCGTCGACAGAGCCGACGTGGTCGACGTGCGCATGGGTAAGCAGGATGCGGCGTATAGGGGCGTCGAGCGATTGCGCGGCTGAAAGGATACCCTGAGCCGCGCCTGAGATCGTCGTGTCGATCAGGGTGAAGCCGTCGGGCTCACGGACCAGGTAGCAATTGATCAAGCCGAAGCGGGTCAGTTGGTAGGCGTGAGGAGAGATAGGGGTGATTTTCATGCGGACCCATCATAAAGCCAACGGTTGGGGTTCAGCTCGCAGCTGCTGATTGCCGCGAGGCTCCGGAAGCTAAAATCTCCCAAGCCGAGGGAGGGTGAAGTCTGGGAAGTGGTGCGGTGAACGCGCCGGCGTTCGGGTGAGCACGCGCAGCTCCTTAATTGAGGAACTCGTCCCGGAGCTTGGAGTTGAAGCTCTCGCAGTAGCCGTTCTCCCATGGTCAGCCTGGTTCAATAGACAGCGTCTTTGCTCCTGTTTTGGCCGGCCATTTCCATAAGCCTTCGGCGACGAACTCCGGTCCGCTATCTGATCGAAGATGCTCCGGTATGCCCTTGATCACCATTACGTCGGCCAGAGCGCCGGATCAATGCCGCTCCGCCAGCCATTGGCACACATTCAGCCGGGCAGAGCACCGGAATGAAGCGCCACTGGCCGCCCACTGCGATATACTTTGCCAAGCCGACCTTACCATCCACATGGCTGGTATTTTGGATCAGAGGCGAAAAGTTGTACGTAGAAGATTCGTTTCAACCGCGGGAGTAGTTCAGTGGCAGAACGTCAGCTTCCCAAGCTGAATGTCGCCGGTTCGATCCCGGTCTCCCGCTCCAAAGATTGAAGTCGTGGACGAAGAAGGGGAGACGCTGAGCGTCTCCCCTTCTTCGTTACCGGTCTTCGTTATCTGCTCGCTGTGGCGGAGTTCTTCTTCGCGGTCAGGTCGTTCAAAGCCTGGGCCTGCGGCATAAAGCCAATGGCCTTCTGAATCTGCGGGTCCCACGCGGCGCGAACCTTGAGCCCTTCAAGCTGGCCGAACTGCGAAGTGAAGAGTTCACTCTTAATCGATT
>CAXTUV010000344.1:0-4065 GCA_964247445.1 uncultured Acidobacteriaceae bacterium
CGCAAGCGCTGCGCGACGGCATCGTGCGCGAGGTGCGCACCGCCTGGCTTACGGCCAACACCGCGTTCGCGCGCATCGGCGTGTCCGCCGCGCTCCAAACCGAGGCCGATGCCGCGCTGAAGCTGGCCGAAATCCGCTACAACTTGGGCCTGGCGTCCATCGCGGAGCTGAGCCAAGCCGAGCTCGGGCAAACCGAAGCGGAGATCGGCTTCACCAACGCGGGCTACAGTTACCGCGCCGCGTTGGCCGCTTTGCGATTCCAAACCGGGCAGTGATGCTTGCGCGACCCAAGTCGAACTGCTGTTCAGCCCAGCTGTTTCGATCGTTGCTGCGCCAGCATCGGGAGCGGAAAGGCGTCGCCGGAAGATTTCTGCCAGGCGAAGATCAGGCCATCCAGGCTGCGCATCAGCGCCTTTTGCGCCGGGTCGTCGACTAGGTTTTTCATCTGGTATGGGTCGACCGTGTTGTTGTACAGAAGCCAGCGGCCGTCCTCGGCTACGGCATAGGTGTGCGTCCGCGTCCTCACGCCGCGGAAGCCGAGCGCTTCCGGGTTGTTGCTGTCGCCGTTGTGGAAGTTCATCAAGATTATGTAGTCGCCGGGCGTACCGTGCCAGCCCAGGATCGTGCCTGAAAGGTCGCGCCCCACGCAGGACGGAGGCACCGGGATGCCCGCCAAGCCGCAAAGGGTCGGGTAGATGTCGATGGAGCCTATCAAGTCCGGGGATGAGCCGCCATGGTTCCCGGCACCCGGCACCCGGATGTAGAACGGAACATGGCAGCTTTCCTCCCACGGCACCTGCTTGGCCATGCGGTTGTGCGAGCCCATCATCTCACCATGATCCGCGGTGTACACCACGATCGTGTTTTGCGTCTGGCCTGTTTCCTCCAGCACGTCCAGCAGCCGCTTGAACTCTCTGTCGATGCCGGAGATGCCGCCGTAGTAACCCCGCTCGGCCTGGCGCAGAGCCTCCTCGCTTTGCAGCTGAGGCCGCGGGTCGTTATAGCCTCCGGTCCCGCTCAGCTTGACGTTCGGCCGGAAGCTGAGGCCTGCTCCGGTATACAAGCCTTGAAACTCCGCAGGCGGGTTGAAAGGCGGGTGAGGCGGGTTCCACGAAACCACCATCATCCACGGCTTGCCGGCGGACTTGTTCTTGCGAACCAGGTTGACGGCCTGGTCCGTCATGCCGGTCGGCACCCACCCGGGTACGGTCATGCGCTCGCCGGACGAGGGGTCCCAGGTGAAGTCGTCGTAGTGCTTGTTGGTGTTGCCCCAGGCATGCCAGTCCTCGAAGCCGAAGCGCAGCGGCCCGGGCGGAACAAAGCGGCTTTCGCCGTAATAGAGGTGCCACTTGCCTACATACATGGTGTGGTAGCCCGCGCTTTGAAATGCCTGCCCGAGCCCGTGCTCGGACGGCGCGAGCGCGATGGTCGGGCCGTTGTGCACCATGCCGGTTTGCTGCGGCCAGCGCCCGCTGATCAGCATTCCCCGGTGCGGCGTGCACAACGGGTAGTTGGAGATGCAGTTCTCCATGACAAAGCCGGAACGCGCGAAGGCCGCGAAGTTGGGCGCGGTAATTGGCGACAGCGGCTGCCCCGGCATGGAGCAGGCACGGTGCTGATCGCCGAACACGTAAAGCACGTTCGGACGCCCAACGCCCGGCACGGACCCGGCCTCAGATGAGGTGCTTATACTTACGGCCAACGAAGCAGCTGCACCTTGGCGGATAAATTCTCGACGGTCCACGCCCCTCCTTCACCCTGCTGCCGCTGTCCTGACAGTGACTCCGCACAACTCGTTTCGCTTTCTCTCCTTAAGGGAGGACCGGAAAATGCGCTGATTGCGTTCCGCTGCGGGATCGGTTGACGCCATGTTTTTTATGACAGGGCTCAACGCCAGTGCCCGGGGTGGTATCGGTAGCCGCCGTGCCAGCGGTCGTAGCTGCCGGGAACCCAGGCTGCTCCGGGATGCGGCGGGCGGCCCCAGCGGCCCGGTATCCAAACGTACCGCTGCCCGTCCCACCGCTGATAGCCGCCCTGCCACACGTATCCTGGGCGCGGCGGAGGACCGAAGTGCTCCACAACGGGCGGCGGAGGTCCGATGCGGATCGCGACCTGTGCCTGCGAAACGACAGGCAGGAGTGAGGAAAGCAAAGCGAGGCCGGCTATTTTCTTGAGCATCGACATCCTCTTTTCAAGTGGTGTGTTGTGCGGATGCACGCGCTTGGATCACGGCGGAGCTACCGGCTCAGCGCCGCCCGCGCGTGAAGCTGTGCGTCTCGCCGCGGCGGCCGGTATAGGACCGGCTCACTGAGGTCGGCGTCCGATTGTAAGAGTTTGAAACCGTTTTGCCCTGCTTGCCGGTGAAGCTGCGGTTCACGCTTGTGTCGCCGTTTGCGCGATTCACGTTTGTGCTGCGCGAGGTGCTTTGGCCGGCCGCGTTCGTGCGGTTGTCCGTGGTCTGGCGGCTGTACGCACCATTGCCGCGCTCCACCGTGGTTTGGCGGTTGTTCGTGCCCCCGTTCGGCCCAGTGCCGGAGTCATCGGTCGTGCGGGTGTGCTCGCCATTTTCGTTGGTTGTCGTGGTGTCGCGAGTCGAAGTCCCGCCGTTCGGCCCGGTGCGCGTCACATCATGGGTGTAGCCGCCCTGGGCATTTGCGCCGCTCTGCGCCTGCACTGAAGAGGTCTTGCCGTTTACCCCGGTATGGGTCGCATCGTAGGTGCGCTGACCGTTCTGGTCGGTATAGGTGCGGTCCGTCGAGCTGGTTTGCCCGTCGGCGCGGGCGTCGGTCGTGTCGACCGAGCGGTCGCCGGGAGCGCCCGAGCGGGTTACGGTTACCGTTGAACCATTCGGACGTGTGATCGTATGGGTACCGTCGCCGGGTGCCTGTGGCGCTGCGGTTTGCGCTAAAGTCGCAGACGCGAAAAGAAGCGCGCCAAGTAGTGCGGCATATTGAGGAACTCGGGTCATCCTAAAACTCCCTTCAGCTCTGTCCATGCAAACTCTTTCTGTAAACAAACCCGACAGCTTGCAATGAGTTGCAAGCCGAACGGAGAAAGCGGCACCCGAGTGGGTGCTTGCCCGGGAACGATATATACGGAGTTCCGCTTCAGCTGCGCTCTCACCACGCGTTTGCTCGTTTGGAGCGAGCGAAGAACCCGGAGGATTATGGGCCTGCTGAATCACGGCGGATTCCTATTCGGCCTGAACCTGCCTCTGCGCCGATATCCTACTCAGGAGGCTAGGCTTGTATATACCGCGGGCCGGCTAAGCTCGCTATCTCCAGATTTGTCCGGTCTCCGGGAATGCTGCTCAGGCAGTATGGCCGGCGCACAGGCGCTCCTGCCCACGCCTTCGTAGGAAAGTGCTTACTCCGCGTCAACCTCAGCGGAAGCAGTCAGCCGCGCGAGGCACGCCAGCAACTCGCCCGGGCGCACCGGTTTCGCCAGCCTGTGGAAGCGGTGTCCGCCGCGTTCCGGCAGTCCGGCGGGAGCGGCGTCGCCAGACAGCAGCACGACGCGGCAGCGCGGCGCGTGCCGCAGAAGCGCCTCGGCCAGCTCCAAGCCGCTCATCCCGGGCATCCGGAGATCGCTGAGCAGAATGTCCGGCGGGGCAGCGCGGCCGGCGCTCAAGGCTTGCTCGGGGCTTGTGAAAGCGGTTGCTTCGTAGCCAGCGGTGTTGAGGATGAGGCTCAGTGTTGCGGCGATGATGCGCTCGTCATCGACGACAAACACCTTGGCTCTGCCGGCCACGCGCATGCCTTTCCCGACCCGCCGAAGGGCAGGGCCGCCCTTTCTCTCTTCACCATCGCATGCACGACCGCCAGCCATCATCCGTCGATTTTGGCTGCTTCAAAGCGCCGGAAGCCGCATTCCCGGCCCGGCGCTGCTCGACGCCGTTCGGCCTCGGGGTTTAGATTACCCGCGCCATGCAAATCAATCGGACCCGGACCTTGGTGCTGACACTCGCGGCGGACGAAGCCGGCGGTCACCTTTTCGTGGGTGACCTGTATATCGGCTGCACTTTAAAAACCTGCGTGCGCCACACGCGCGCGGCCATGCTCCACT
>CAXTUV010000345.1:0-4051 GCA_964247445.1 uncultured Acidobacteriaceae bacterium
TGCCTTGCGCGTCCTGGAGCTTTCCGCCTGCGCCGGACTACTCGCCCGCGCGGGCGCGAACCGCCGCGCAAAGGCAGGCAGGCGCGCCGGTCCCGCCTTCGCGAGCTCCGCCTGCAAGCGCTCGTCCGCCCCGCGCACCACGGTCGCGTACTCAACTTGGCCTTCCGCGATCCGGTCCAGGTCTTCTTCAAGCGCGCGGGTAAAGGCGTACTCCATAAAGCCGAAGCGGCCGACCAGCCCGTCCACCACGGCTTCGCCCACCTCGGTGGGCTGGAGATGCTTGCCCTCGTCACGGAGGTAGTTGCGGTCGAGCACGTTTTTGAGAATCGCTGGGTAGGTTGATGGCCGGCCAATGCCCAGACCTTCCAGCCGCTTGATGAGCGCGGCTTGCGAGTAGCGCGGCGGCGGCTCGGTTTTCTTGTAGAGCACCTTGCCGCTGTCAGCGGTAACTTTGGACCCCGGCGCGAGCACAGGCACGCGCCCGTCGCCTTCGGGCTCGTCCTCCTCGCTCGCGGCATCCTGGCCGGTCAGGGCCTTCCAGCCCGGCACGGCCAGCACCCGGCCTTCGGCTTTGAACGCGAAGGTTTCCGCGCCGTTCACGGCGGAAAGCAGCGTCGTATTCACGCTCCACTCCGCATCCGCGAGTTGCGACGCGACCGCCCGCTCCCAGATGAGCCGATACAGCGCCTGTTGCGTGGGGTCTTCGCCCGCGTGCTCGTCTGGGAAATGCGTGGGACGTACCGCTTCGTGTGCCTCCTGCGCGCCGCCCTTGCTCTTAAACGCGCGCGCTCGCGCAGGCAGCGGCAGCCCGCGCTCCTCCGCATAGGCGCGCACCTCGCGCAGTGCCTCGGCGGAGAACTGCACCGAGTCAGTTCGGTGATAGGTAATCAGCCCGGCCTCAAACAACTTTTGCGCGACCCCCGCGGTCACTTCCGGTTTCCAGCGCAGGCGTACGCTCGCCGCCTGGAGCATGGTGCTGGTGGTGAACGGCGGCGGCGGCGGTTGGCGTTGGAGCTTGTTGCCGGAGGACGTGACCGTACACGCCCGGCACGCGGCGGCGCGCTTCGCCAGGGCCTCATCCAGGCAATATTTCTCACCCTCTTTAAGCGGCGGCAGCCATTGCGCCCGCCACGCGCCGCCGTCAAAGGAGAGCTCCGCGCCGAAGTGCTTCACCTCGACAAACGCGGCGATTTCACGCTCGCGCTCGACCACCAGCCGGACCGCCGGCGACTGTACCCGGCCCGCGCTCAAGCCGCGGCCCAGGGCGGGTGAAACCTGGTAGCCGACGAGCCTGTCCAGCACCCGCCGCGCTTCCTGCGCGCGTACGAGCCGCAAGTCAACCTTGCGCGGCCGGTCCAAGGCGCGGCGCACCACTTCCGGGGTGATCGCGTCAAAGCTCACGCGCTCGGCCCGCTTCAGCTTCAAGGCTTCCTGCACATGCCAGGCGATCGCTTCGCCTTCGCGATCGGGGTCAGTCGCCAGATACACCCCTTCTGTGGCTTTGGCGGCCAGCCCGCGCAGGCGTTTCACCACATCGGCTCCGCGCTCGCTCAGCTCGTAGTGAGGGGTGTACTCGGGCGGCGCGACGCCCATCTCTTTCACGGGTAGGTCGCGGATGTGCCCGACGCTCGCCGCAACCTCCCAGCCCGCGCCGAGGATGCCCTTGATCTTGCGGATTTTGTTCGGGCTTTCGACAATCATCAGCTTCACTCGGCTCGCCCCCGTCCTCTTTTGCAAAGCTACCCCACCCGTCACCGGCGCGCAGCTTACCCAAGTACCCCCTCTCGAAAGACCCTTACCTAAACCTTTACAATCTCGGCAGACGGCTTTTCTCCACGCGCCCGCCGCGCTGTTTTCCTTGATAGGATTCAACTTCCGCCATGCAGCTTTGGAATGATTACGAAGGCGCTACCCTGGCCGGCCAATGGCCCCTGGGGCGCTTGCTCCGCACCGAGGGCCGCAGCGCCCTGTTTGTAACCGAAACCCGCGCAGGCGAGCCCGCCGTGCTGCGCGTCACCGAGGCGCTCAACGACCAGCCCGCGCTCCGCGCCCGCTTCCGCTCCATT
Source organism: uncultured Acidobacteriaceae bacterium (assembly GCA_964247445.1). Lineage (GTDB taxonomy): Bacteria > Acidobacteriota > Terriglobia > Terriglobales > Acidobacteriaceae > EB88. The sequence goes on from CAXTUV010000345.1 coordinate 2,067, forward strand.
CAGTCCGCGGGCGACCGCTTTCTGGTGCGGGTGGAAAGCGCAGGGGAAGCCGAACTCGACGGAACGCCTGTATTTTGGGTCGCGCTTGAGCCGACGCAGGAGTCGCTGGCCGACATCCTGAGCACACGCAAGCTCGACATGGATGAAACACTGGAGGTGGCGCAGGTTGTCACAGGCGGCTTGCTGGCTTTGCATAGAGAAGGCTTGGTGCACGGGCGCGTCGAGCCGGAAAGCGTGCTGGCGGCGGGCGACCACATCAAGCTGCGCTCGGACTGTGCCCGGCCCGCGCCCAACCAAGACCAGGCGGAAGAAGACGAGGACGCCGTAACACCCCGCACCGACGCTTGGGGTTTGGCGAATGTGATTCATCTGTCGCTGACCCGCAAGCGTCTGGAAGACCCGGCGGACGCGCTCGCGCTGCCGGAGCCGTATGCCGCTATCGTGCGCAACACAGCCAAGGGGCAGTGGGGCGTTCCGGAGATCGATGCGGAGCTGACCCGCCATGCCCGCGGTGCCGCTGCCGCCCGCATGGCCGTGCCGATTGCCGCGACGCCAAGCACGGGTGAAAGCCGGGCTGCTGCTTCTTCTGAACCGGCTCCTGTATTGGTCGAGGGCTCACTACCCGACCCACCCTTGGAGGCGTTCAGCAGCCGCGCTCAGTTGGAGCCCACGGGGAATGAGACGGCTTCCTCATCCGGCCGCCGGCGTCTCGGCCTGGCCTTGGGGGCGGCTGCCCTTGTGATCGCGCTGATTTTGTTCTTCGCCCTCCGCCACAGCGCGAGCAAGACCGCCGCGGAGGCAAGCGCGCCCATGGGAGCCACAGCGGCGGCAAGCGCGCCTGCTGTTTCGGACCCGGTGCCCGAACCCGCGCCGCACACCGCGCCTGCTCCACAACCGGCAGGGCCGCAGGAAGCCGCAACCCCGGCCAACGCCCGCGATATTTGGCGCGTGGTCGCCTTTACTTACAACCGCCGCCAGGAAGCCGAGCGAAAAGCCTCCGAGATCAATCGCAAGCACCCTAACTATAAGGCGGATGTGTGGTCCCGCAACGGCCAGCGGCCCTTTCTTGTAACCCTGGGCGGCTTGATGCCGCACGATCAGGCGCTGGAAATGCGGACGCTGGCGCGGGATTCGGGCGTTGCGCCGGACGTGTATGCGCAGAACTACGCGCACTAGGGCTGGTCAGGCGTAGCAGCTCCAAACTTCTTCTAAGTCGCGGCGGAAACCTCCTACCGGGCCGGAACCCTCCACGGCAGGCCCGGAAACTACTTCCGGCATACCCGCCCCTGCCTTGTACACGAGAACTTCTCGTTTCTTTGGGTTCACCAGCCACGCGACCTGCGCACCGTTCTCAATCCAAAGCTCCATCTTGCGCTCCGTGGCTTGGAGGCTGTCGGTTCTGGACAGCAGCTCGATCACGAAGTCCGGGCACATGTGCGCGAAGCGTTCCCGGTCTTCAAGCGTTACCGTCGCGAGCCGCTCGGCGGTGCAGTAGGCTGCGTCGGGGTTCCGCATGGAATTATCAGGCAGGGTGAAACCGGCACTGGAATCATATGTCCGGCCGCGCCGGTGCGTCTTCCACCATGCCCGGAGTTGCAGATTAATCTCGCTGTTGCCGTCATCCGATAAAGTACCCGCGGGCGACATCATCTGGATCACCCCTTCCCGTGTGCGCTCCACGCGCGCGATGCTGTTCAACCGGCAAAACTCAAAAAGCTGGTCGTCGGTCAAGGGCGGGTCGATCCGCAGCTCGTAGCCGCCCAGCGCCGGATTGATGGGAAGGAGTGTCCGCATGGGTGGATTCTAACCTTCTTCCATCTCGATTTGAGCTAACAACCTTCACCCCATCCGCAGCCCGGCGGCGCGGTAAATCTGCGCCATCAGCTGCATATCCCGCAGCCCCTCAGCCCCGTCTGGCTTGACCGGGCGATTGAGCCGAATGCACTCGGCAAAGTAGTCGGCTTGCGTGGTGAACTGCTGCGGGT
>CAXTUV010000346.1:0-4050 GCA_964247445.1 uncultured Acidobacteriaceae bacterium
GATGGGGCGGGGCGGGGCCTTAAAGGGCGCGGCGGGAGCTTGCGGGAGCGTTTGGGCCGTCATGAGGGTGCCCCACCCGTGCCCGTTCGGAGCACTGCGTCGCTCGCGGTTTGCGCGGCGTCGTCGAGGCTGTCGCTTGCCGGGAGCGCTTGGCCGGCGTTGAGTTTCGCCAAGGCGCGTTTTGCTGCTTCCTGCTCGGCTTTCTTTTTGGTGCTGCCCGCGCCTTTCGCAAGCGGGCGGACGGATGCGGAGGAGGAAGCGGCGGCGCGCACCTCGACCACAAAGCGTTTGCGGTGGTCGGGGCCGAGTTCAGCCTCGACGAAGTATTCGGGCTGCGCGCTGCCGCGGGCTTGGAGCAGTTCCTGGAGGGTGGATTTGTAATCGCCGATAGCGTGGTGGGCTTTGAGATCGCGATGGAGGCCCGCGGCTTCCGGTTCAACAATCACGCGCTCCACAAAAGCGCGCGTGGGCTCGATGCCGGCATCGAGGTACAGAGCGGCGGTAATCGCTTCCATGCAGTTGGCGAGCAGCACGGGGCGTGTGCGGGCACCGCTGCGCTCCTCGCCGCGTCCGAGCCGGAGCCAGCGGCCGAGCTCGAGCCGCTGGCCGACTTCGCCGAGATGCTTGCGGCTGACCAGGGCGGCGCGCAAGCGGGTGAGTTCGCCCTCAGTCGCATGGCGAAAGCGGCGGAAGAGCGATTCAGCGACGAGGAGGCCCACGATGGCGTCGCCGAGAAACTCCAGGCGTTCGTTATCGCCCTCGGTTGGGGAGTGACGGCCGTCACCCGCGGCCAGGAGCTCCTCGTGGCGCAGGGAGCCATGCGTGAGGGCTTCCTGGAGCAGGTGTTGCGCGGCAAAGGTGTGACCGAGCTTTGCCTCCAGTTCATCGAGGGCAGGCGGGGACGGGGGCGCGCTGGGCATCTGCTCAGGATGGATGGCGGCGCGGGGGGTGGCGGGTGCCTGCACGTGGGCTCACCTGTTTGCGTTGGGGCTCGCCTGTTGGCTTTCGCTTCCCGCATGGGGGAGGGCGAATGGTTGGGCGAGACCTTTTTGGGCGGCGGCAAGGGTGTCGGGCTGGCCGTCGCGGACGTTCATCGCGGTTTTGTACTCTTCGAGCGCATCAGGGCGCTCGTCGCGGACATCGGCGATGCGGCCCAGGTAGATGTGGGACCAGGCGAGCAGGCGCGGGTCTTCCGTGAGGCGGATGGTTTCGTGATAGTCGTTCGCGGCTGAGTCGACGTCACCCTTGAGCAGCCAGGTGAGGGCGAGGAGGTAGTCGGCGCGGGCGGGGTCAGCGGTGTGGTCTTTCAGCGCCTGCTCGGCAAGTTTACCGGCGGACTCGGCATCGCCGGCCTTGAGCTTGGCTTCGGCTTGGTCGAGCGAACGGCTGCTTACCGGACTTTTCACGACATCGGATGGGGACTGCTCGGCGAAGGCGATTTGCTTGGCGCGGTGCACCTGCTGGTCGACATCCATGCCGTAGACCATGGGACCGATGGCTTCGCGAAGGCTTTCAGGGTTTTGCTGGAAGGTTCCGAGTTGGTTATAGAAGTACTCGGTGAGGACAAAACCGGCGGACATGGCGCTGTTCACCGCCTTTTGCCGGACGGCTTCGGCCTGCTGGAGGCGGGTTTGCCGGTCGCGTTCGAGACGGGGCAGGTCGGAGCGGGCGGCATCGGCGGGCATGGTGAACGGGGCGACGCCGGTATCGAGAGTGCGGGCCTCGACGGCGCGGATGAGCGACTCGGCGGTGAGCGAAACGATGTCGGCGCGGTACTGGTACTCAAGCGGGGCGTCGCGAACGGTTTTGAGCAGGGGCAGGAGGCGGTCGAGCGAGGAGGCATGCGAGTAAAGCAGCGGCTCGATCTCGTAGTGGAGGTAGGTGTGGCGAATGTCGTGGAGGCGCACCTGCCCGTTTACTGGAGAGGCCACGACCACGTAATCAGAGCCGTAAATGCGCGCGTTGGTTTGGCCGGGATCAAGCAGCGGCTCGAGCACAACCAGGAAGCGGCGGTTGTTATAGGAACTTGGGGGTAATTTGAGATAGACATTTGTGTCGAGGATGAGGTGGGTGAGAGGGTCGTGAAGCTTGGCCACTTCGGTATCGTAGGCCGGGTGCACGCGAAGCCAGATGAGGTGAAGGTCGACCTTCTCGGCATAGTCGCGGAGGAGCGGAAGAATGTCTTGGACCTGCGTGGCGTCCGGGGGCAGGTCCGACTGGTCGACGGACGGCGCGAGGGCGGGCGGCGGCGTGACGTAGAGGGCGAGCGAGACGTACTGGGCGAGGTCGCGGGTCCCCTCGTAGAGGCGGTGCTGGTTGACGAAGAGGCAAAGCTTGTCGCGGGCGGCTTGCGCTTCAGGCGAGGCTTGGGCGGCTCCATTCAGGGCCGAGCGGACCTGCTCGCGGATGGGGTCGGAATCAGCCAAGCCGGCGGAGTAGCCGCAGGTATTGAGAGCCGCGGCGATGTCGAATAGAGCTTCGCTGGTTTGGAGCGAGACTGAAGGACCGGCCGGGTCGACAAGAGCGGGCGGCTTGGGAAGCGCGGCCTGCGGAGGCTTTTGAGCGAAAAGCGCGGTGGGAAGCACGGCTAGAAAGGTTGCGAAAAAAAGGCGCATGGGCGGAGGCTCGCTGGGCTTGAGTGTACTGGAACCGTCGGTCGATTGGCTTCAAGCGAATGCCGGTCGCTTCCCATTTCAGGAACGGGGGCGGATGCTGTTCCGATTTGGGTACGGAAGCGAAGGATCAATGCGATTGTTCGCGCGGTTGTGCCGCGGGGGGCTCTAGTATGAAGCCGAGGAGACGGGTTTTGAAGATCGGCATTGCTTATGTTTTGGTTTGGGTTGGTGTGGGGTTTGGGCAGACCTCGAGCACGACGGTCCCGGCGGTGCCGCATACGGGGGCGCACCCGGTGCATCGGCGTACGCCGGTGAATGCGCCCGCGCCATGCCCGCCTGCTGTTCCAGCACCGGCAACCCCCGCGGGACTGCCGCCGGCAACCGGGCCGGTGGAAACGGCCTTTGCGCTGCGGTATGTGGACATGGTGACGGGAACGGGCGCGCCCGCGATGCCGGGGCAGCAGCTGACCGTGCAGTACACAGGCTGGTTGGCCTCCGATGGGACGAAGTTCGATTCGTCTTTGGACCGCAACGAACCGTTTACCTTTCCGCAGGGGGCGCACCGCGTGATTCCCGGATGGGACCAAGGCTTCGGGGGCATGCGGGTGGGCGGCAAGCGGCGGCTGTTTATTCCTTATCAACTGGCGTACGGCGCGGACGGGCGGCCGCCAATGATCCCGCCCATGAGTGATTTGATTTTTGATATTGAGCTGGTGAGCGTGGGAGGTGATGCGCCTGCGCAGTAGCGGTTAGGACTTGGCAGGTTTGCAGTGCTTGCGGAAGCAGATCCTTTCTTACCAACGCTGGCTTCTCGCACACCCTTTCAGGATTACGTCCTGTTGCGAGGTGATCGTTCAAGGGGGAGCGAGGTTGTTGCACCTTCTTAAGGCGACACTGCTTCCTGGTGCGTTGGTACTGTTTAAGGCCGGCATGGTTGTGCCTGGAGGCTTGACCCTGCTTTTGGGGCAGTGAAGGCGGGTTTTGCGCGGCTTTGGTGAGAAGCCGCGCTTGCCGGACGTGCTTTGTGTTCCATCCTGTCGGGAAGCTGTATCCCTAGTTGATTTCAATGGCGTTGACTTGCGCGTTGTCCTTTACGGTTTGGAACTGGATGGTGATTTGTCCGGAGGAGCTTGCTGTCGTGTTTAAGGATTTGACGACGGCGGCATTGCGATTCCCGGCGGCTTGGATGATGTCGAAGTTGGGGAGGACGTCGGTTCCGTTCACGAGAACGTTGAAGGTGCGCTGGCCTGTGCTTTGCCAGTAGGTTTCCGCGAAGTGGAGCTTGACGGTATGGGCGGAGTTGGCCGTGAAGCCGGAGAAGGTGTAGGTGAAGTTCCCGTAGCGGTTGGTTTGGTAGACGGCTTGGTTGGCGGTGTCGCCTGAGGGAATGGTGATGGTATTGGAGGAGTTGGAGGTTGATCCGCCGGAGAAGTTC
>CAXTUV010000347.1:0-4047 GCA_964247445.1 uncultured Acidobacteriaceae bacterium
GGATCAGCAGCGGGAAGATCAGCAGGTAGAGCATGGCCATCTGCACGTCGTAGGCTTCGATTTTCTTGCCCATGTACTCCGGCGTGCGGCCAACCATTAGACCCGCGATAAAGACCGAGAGCACAACGAAGATGAGCATGCCGTACATACCCGCGCAGACTCCGCCGAACACGATCTCGCCCAGCAGGATATTGGTGAGCGGGACTAAGCCGCCGAGCGGGAGAAAGCTGTCATGCATGGAGTTGACCGCGCCGCAGCTCGCGTCCGTGGTGACCGTCGCGAACAGGGCGGAGTTCGCGATGCCGAACCGGACCTCCTTGCCTTCCATGTTGCCGCCTGCCTGCAACTGCGTGGTCTGAGCGTTGACCCCGTGGAGCAGCGGGTTTGCGTGTGATTCCGCCCAGTACGCGACCGTGACGCCCGCGAACCAGAGCACCACCATCGCGCCCAGCACCGCCCAGCCATGTTTAGGCGAGCGTGTCATCTGCCCAAGCGTGATCGCGAGACCCGCGGGGATGAGGAAGATCGAGACCATCTGGAGCCAGTTCGAGAGCGGGGTCGGGTTCTCAAAGGGGTGCGCGCTGTTCGCGTTAAAGAAGCCGCCGCCGTTGGTGCCGAGCATCTTAATGGCTTCCTGCGAAGCAACCGGGCCTTGCGCGATGGTTTGCGTGGTCACGGTCGCCGTCTTGCCGTCGGTGCCGGTGACCTTCTGCGTTTCGACAAGCTTGGCTTGGTCATACGGCTTGAAGTTTTGCACCACGCCCTGCGAGACCAGGAGCAGCGCGAACACGGTGGAAATGGGCAGCAAAACCCACAAGGTGCCGCGCGTGAGATCAACCCAGAAGTTGCCGAGGGTGCCCGCTTCACGCCGGGCAATGCCGCGAATAAACGCGATGGCCAGCGCCAAGCCGACCGCGGCGGACCAGAAGTTATGTGTTGCGAGCCCGACCATTTGGGTCAGGTAACTCATAGTGGTTTCGGGCACATAGGCTTGCCAATTCGTATTTGTCGTAAAGGATATGGCCGTGTTGAGCGCGAGCGCCGGCGCCACCGCGGCTAAGTGCTGCGGGTTGAACGGCAGCACGTGCTGTAGGCGCTCGACCTCGTAGGTAAGCAGCAGCGTCGCCGTGCTGAAGGTCAGCATGGAGCCCGCGTATACATACCAGCGCATCTCCTCGTCGGGTTTCACCTCGGTAAGTTTGTAAAGAAGGCGCTCGCAGGGAACCAGGATCGGGTCGAGCAGTGTTTTGCGCCGCTCAAACACTGCCGTCATGTATGTACCCATCGGCTTTGCCAAAAGCAGCACCGCGGCGATAAACAAAGCAATCTGGAGCCAACCGTTCAGGTTCATACTTAAAACTTCTCCGGGCGCAGTAAGGCATATACGAGATATAGGAGCAACAAGGCGGACACGAGCAGCAGGATCAGGTTGAGGATCACGAGCGGCCTGCTTTCAGCCGCTCGCAGCCTGCCACATAGGCTTGGGCGATCGCCGCAAGCGCGCCGATTGCCAGTAATGAAATCAAATCACCCATGGCTCTTTCTCCCAGTTCAGAAGTGGTAAACAAGGTCACCGGCCACTATAAATTGGCTGGTCTTGGTGCCGAGATCATAGGAAGGGCCGTTATAAGAGTGCTCTACCCGGAGCTCCGGCCGGAAGGTGACCGTGGAACCGATCCAATGATTGATGCCTACCGTGTGCTCTGAGTAAATTGTCTTAAAGCCCGTGCGCTGGCCACGCACATCATCCACGATTTCATTGCGGATGTTGAGCGAGTCATGGTGGTGGTTAAAGTCGCGTTCGGTGTAGTTCAGCAAGGCTACGGAAGGCGCGTAGCATTGGCGCTGTCCGGCCTGGCAGAGCGCGCCGTTCGCTCCCACCTCCGGCGTAATCGGATTGGCGACGTTGCCCGCGACATTCGGTACTTGCCTCTCATACTGGTAGTAGCCTTCGGTCGAAGTATGCCACAGGCTGTTCTTGCCGAGTTTGTGGTACCAAGTCAGGTAGTAGCCGTTCAGGTTGTTGTAGGCATACTTAGCGTTGTTGATGGCGTTGGCGCAAAGATATAGGTTATTGCCGCCGTCCTGGGTCCAGGTATAGGAAACACAAGCCGTGCCGGTCGGCGTCGCATCCACGGTCCATGGCTGCGCTTCGCAGCTTGCTGAAAAGCCGCCCTGCACGGTGAAGTGCTTGTTCAGCTTAAGCGTACCCACAATGCCGGTTTGCGTGTAACAGTCAAAGGTGTACGTGATTGAGTGGGTGTACGTGTAATTGTTCGGAGCCAACTGCGCCTCAATATCCGGCAAGGAGATATACCGGCCGATGCGGATGTTGAGACCCTGGGCCACATGCGGAAACCAAAGGTCCGCGTAATACATCACCAGGTCATAGCCGTACGTGTTGTTGTTCTTCAGCAACTGCTGGCTTAGAAACCCTTTGGCAGTGGTGTACCGGTAATCCAAGCCATAAAGGTTTGCGAGGCGAAATCCCCAGTCGAAGTGGTCTTTCTGCGCTTCGTTCGGCAGGCGCTCGATGTAAAGCACGGCCTGGTCGAGCTGGAGGGAGTTCGGCACGGCGTTATATGCTTCCGGACTGTTTGCGAACTTACCCTTGTTGGAAGTGCTCACATTGAAACTGGGATCAAACCAACCATAGGTCTTGATCCGTGACTTATTCTCATCCAAAGCTTGGTCCAGGATGTAAGTATTCGTGTCCGGCGCGCCGATGGTGGGGCTGCCGCCGTATGGCCAATAAGCAAACGGGAAAGGCGGCGAACTGACCGGGGCGGGATAGCCGACGTTGTTTTCAGGCGCGGGCGCGTTCTCAGCAGCCGGCGGCGGATTCCAGTCAGCCTCGTACGCCTTGCCGAGCCGGTCGAAGAAGTTTCCCGTAGCTTGGCTCGCGGGCACGGTATCAGCCTTCTTCGGCTCAGGTGCGGTAGTTTGCCCGAGCACAGGTTTTAAAGCGGTTACAAACAGCAGAAGCAACAGCAGGGTGGAGCGCTTCACAGGTCTTTCCTCCACGTCCCATCACAAACGCGCAGGCCATAGAAAATCCGTAGAGGAGTTGTAAGAAACTTGTAAATGCTACTCCGTCGCTTCGCCCGAAGGCCGCAAGCGGTAGCCCACCCAGGGCTCGCTCTGGAGGTAACGCGGAGATTCTCCGCCTTCGATCTTCTTGCGCAGTTGCCCCACCAGGACGCGCAGGTACTCCGGCTGATCCTCGCCCGCCGGGCCCCACACCGCCCGCAGCAGCGCCTTGTGGGGCATCACGCGATCGGGGTTGCGCAGCAGCACGGTAAGCAGGTCGAACTCCTTGGGGCTCAGGTGCAGCTCCTGCCCGCGCAGGGTCGCGGTATGGGCCGCGGGGTCGAGCGCGAAATCACCCACGGCCAGCGGCTCGGGCTCGGGCGCTTCGGCGGGCAAACGGCGCAGCTGCGCGCGTACCCGGGCCAGCAGCTCCGGCATGCTGAATGGTTTGGTCAGGTAGTCGTCCGCGCCCCGGTCAAGCGCGCGCACCTTCATCGCCTCGGTGTCGCGCACGCTCAGCACGATGATGGGGGTCAGCGCCACCCGGCGCACCGCCTCGGTCAGCTCAAGCCCGTTCATCTCGGGCATGGCCAGGTCGGTGATGATGAGGTCGGGGCGGGCGGCCTCAAACTGCGTGAAGCCCTCCAGGCCGTTGTTCGCGACCGAAACCGCGTAGCCGCTGCTTTGGAGCGCGGCCCGCAGCATGCGCGTGATCTGCCGCTCGTCGTCGACCGCCAGAATGCGCTTCATCGCTTTCGAGTGTAGCGGGTAGACTCGGAAACCATGAGGCTGCGCGTGTTCGGGCGTTGGACGGGGTGCTTTGCCGCGCTTGGGGCCATCCTATGCGCCTATCACGCATGGCCGCCGGTCAACCCCACCACCGTCGCGCTCACGCTGCTGCTCTTCATTCTCTTGGTTGCCGCGCGCTGGACGCTGCGCCAGGCGGTGGTTCTTTCCGTCGCGGCGGCCGTCGGCTACAACTACTGGTTTCTGCCGCCCGAGGGCACACTCACCATC
>CAXTUV010000348.1:0-4040 GCA_964247445.1 uncultured Acidobacteriaceae bacterium
ATTTGCAGCCATGCCGGGGTCGGCTGATGCGAGGCAAACTCCCGCGCCGTTTCAATGACGCCGAACTTCGAGGCTGCGGGACGAATCTTGATGGTGTCGCCGACCGAGACCTGAAAGGAGGGAATGTTCACCTTGCGGCCGTTTACCTCAACATGCCCGTGGCGCACAATCTGCCGAGCCTGGCGACGCGAGGTCGCATAACCAAGCCGGTAGGCGACATTGTCCAGACGGCGCTCCAACTGCTGCAGCAGGAGCTCGCCGGTAACGCCGATCGCGGTGTTGGCCTTCTCGTAGTACGCGCGGAACTGCGACTCTTGCGCGAAGTAAATGCGCTTGGCTTTCTGCTTTTCCCGCAGTTGCAGGCCGTAACCCACGATCTTGGCCTTGCGGTCGCGCCCGTGCTGGCCGGGGGCGAAGTTACGCTTTTCAATCGCGCATTTCTCGCCGAAGCAACGGGTGCCCTTCAGGAACAGCTTCATGCCCTCGCGACGGCAAAGGCGGCAGACAGCGCCGGTGTAGCGTGCCATGGTTCTCCTCTGGTTCAGGTGACGACCGGTTTACGCGCCCTTGTAGAAACAGCCGCTTCTTCCCGGTCCTAGGTTTGGATTTCAGCAAAGCAGCCCCACGAAGTGGGCGCAAGCCGCGCAGGCGGTTCTAAACGCGCCGCCGCTTCGGAGGCCGGCAGCCGTTGTGCGGAATCGGCGTGACGTCGCGGATGGAGCGTACATCAATCCCTGCGGCCGCGAGCGCGCGCACAGCCGACTCGCGCCCCGAGCCCGGTCCGGACACCCGCACATCCACCGAGCGCAGGCCGTGATCCCGGGCTTGCGTGGCCGCGTTCTGCGCCGCCTGCTGCGCCGCGAACGGGGTTCCCTTGCGTGAGCCGCGGAAGCCGAGCGAACCCGAGCTTTTCCACGAAAGCGTGTTGCCCTGCCCGTCAGTGATCGTCACGATGGTGTTGTTGAACGTAGCCTGAATATGCACGAGCCCGAACGGGACATTCTTGCGTTCCCGCTTCTTAAACTTCTTGCCCTTGCCCGCTTTCGCGGCTGAACCCTTACCCTGCGTGCTTTTCTGCGCTTTCGCCATTACTTGGTCGCCTTTTTCTTTCCGGCCACGGTGCCCTTACGCGGGCCCTTGCGGGTACGCGCGTTGGTGTGCGAGCGCTGGCCGCGCACAGGCAGGTTACGCCGGTGACGCAGCCCGCGATAGCTCTGGATGTCAATCAACCGCTTAATGTTGATCGCGACTTCCTTGCGTGCGTCGCCTTCCACCCCGCCTTCCTGCTCGATGGCCTGACGGATGCGGTTGACCTCGTCCTCGCTTAAGGTGGCCAATTTGCGGAAGGGATCAATATCGGCCTTGATCAGCAGGCGCAGTGCCCGCGAGTTGCCGATGCCGTATATATAGGTAAGCGCGATGCGCGTCTGCTTGTTATTCGGCAGGTCGACGCCGGCGATACGTGCCATGTTTCATTTCCTAAATGCCCGGCGCGGTGTCTGCTCCGCCCGAAGCCGCTGGTAGTGAAGCGGAGCCTCAGGTTCATCGCACGCTCATTGCTGCTGGAGCGAACTCGCCCGAGGGCCGCTTGGTTTCATCGCCGGGCTCCCTAGCCCTGGCGCTGCTTGTGCTTGGCAACCTCGCAAATGACGCGTACCACGCCCTTGCGATGAATCACCTTACACTTGTCGCAAATCTTCTTTACCGATGCGCGAACCTTCATTGTATCTCCTTTCGGAGGGTGGAGGGGAGAGGGTTGAAGTAAGAGCGTTATGCCGTTCCTTCACCCTCTCCCCTCCACCCTTCACCCTTCACTTGTACCGGTACACGATCCGCCCGCGGGTCAGGTCGTACGGGCTCAGCTCCACCGCGACGCGGTCGCCGGGCAGGATGCGGATGAAGTTCTTCCGCATACGTCCGGACACGTGCGCCAGGACCTGGTGCTTGTTTTCCAGTTCTACCTTAAACATGGCATTCGGCAGCGTTTCCAGCACCGTCGCCATGACTTCGATTGCATCTTCCTTCGACACCCGTCTCCCGATCCGCCAGGGCCCCGCATCGGCCCCGCTCTCCATCTCTTAGTGTGCCACGCCCGAAGGGGCAAAGCCCATTCAGCGTGTCAGAATCTCAATCCCATTAGCCGTGACCGCAATGGTGTGCTCGAAATGGGCGCTGCGGCTTCCATCCACCGTAACCGCGGTCCATCCGTCGTTGAGCACCTGCACCTTAGGCTTGCCCGCGTTCACCATCGGCTCGATGCAGAACACCATGCCTTCGCGCACCTTCATGCCGCGACCGCGCCGTCCGTAATTGGGTACTTGCGGATCTTCGTGCAAACTGGTCCCAATGCCATGCCCGACAAACTCGCGCACAATCGAGAATCCGTCCCGCTCCACCCGCTGTTGCACCGCCGCCCCGACATCGCCGAGCGTGCCGCCTTTCTTCACCGCTTCGATCCCGATCTTGAGTGAGTCCTCGGTGGTCACAAGCAGTCGCGCCGTCCGCTCATCAAGCTTGGTGCCGACCGCAATCGTGGTCGCCGTATCGCCGTAAAACCCATCCACAATCACGCCCGTATCGATCGAGACGATGTCGCCCTCTCGCAGCACCCGGCGCTTGGACGGAATGCCGTGCACCACCTCGTCGTTAATGCTGGTACACAGCACACATGGGTAGGGCACGTTCGCAGCGCCTCGGTAGCCTTTAAACGCCGGCATCACCTTCAGTTGCCGCACTTTTGCGTCCGCGGCGGCTTCAAGGTCCATGGTCGTGGCTCCGGGCTTCACGAGCGGGCGCACAGCTTCCAGCAGTTCGCGCACCACCTCACCCGCGCGGCGCATCCGTGCGATCTCATCGCGGGACTTCAGATTTACCGCCACTACTTTGTCCTTTGCTCCTCGACCGCGCCGACCAGTGCCGTGGTCACATCCTCCGGAGCGCGCTCGCCGTCGACTTCCAACAAGCGTCCCAGCCCGCGATAGTGCGCGACCACCGGCGCCGTTTGCGCCTCATAGGCCTGCAGCCGGCCTTCAAAGACCGCCGCCGCGTCATCATCCCGGCACATCAACGCCGCGCCCTCGCGATCACAGATACCGGCAACCTTCGGCGGCTGAAAATGGACGTTGTAGATGCAGCCGCATACCGGGCATGTACGCCGGCCGGTAACGCGCCGCACCAGCAGCGCCGGGTCCACTCGGATCGAAACCGCGATCACCGGCGCTTCTTCCGAGCCGGTCCGGGAGCTTCCCCGTCGGGCAAGCTCAGCATCCAGCCACTCGGCTTGTGCGAGCGTTCGAGGAAAGCCGTCCAGCAGATAGCCGCGCCGGGTGTCGGGCTCGGTGAGGCGCTGCTCCACCATCCGGTTCACCACCTCATCCGGCACCAGCTTTCCGGAGTCCATGATCGCCTTCGCGGTCGTGCCGAGTTCGGTTCCGGCTGACACATGCGCGCGAAGAAGATCACCAGTGGAGATTTGCGGGACGGCCCAGCAGCGCATCAGCGCTTTGGCCTGCGTTCCCTTGCCTACGCCGGGCGCGCCCATGAATAGGATCGGTCCTGGGTGAAACTGCGTGTCTGGGGTGAGCAAGCTACCAGGACCGCCTTCCCCGCACGCGGTTCTTCGCGGAAAAGCCCTCATAATGCCGCATGATCAGCTGCGACTCGACCTGGTTCACCGTATCCATGGCCACGCCGACCACGATCAACAGCGAGGTGCCGCCGAAATAGAAATTGAAGCCGAGGCCGTTCGTCATCCACAACGGCAGATGCTCAAAAACGCCCCCTAGCAGCGGCAGGTGATTCAGGTGAATGCCCGAGATCAGGATTTGCGGCACCAGCGAAATCAGGATTAAGTAGAGCGCGCCCGCGAGCGTCAAACGGGTCAGGATGTCATTGATGTAGTCGGACGTCCGCTTGCCCGGGCGAACGCCCGGGATAAACCCGCCGTACTTACGCATGTTGTCGGCGATGTCATCCGGCCGGAACACAATAGAAATATAGAAGTACGCGAAGAAGATGATCGAGACGATGTACAGCAGCTC
>CAXTUV010000349.1:0-4037 GCA_964247445.1 uncultured Acidobacteriaceae bacterium
GCGGGCTGGAGCCGGTCAGCGCGACGCCGGTCATTCTGGAGGACGACGTGCTGGTCGGCGGCAACTGCGGGGTGTACGAGGGCACGCTGGTGCGGCGCGGGGCGGTGCTCGCGGCGGGCGTGGTGCTCACCCGCGGGACGCCGGTGTACGACATCGTGCAAGGCCTGGTACTGCGCGCCGAAGGCGACCGTCCGCTGGTCATCCCGCCCGGAGCGGTGGTGGTGCCCGGCGCGCGCGCGATCGCGCCGGATAAGGTAACCGGACCGGCGGCGGGGTGGGGCTTGAGCGTGTACACGCCGGTGATCGTAAAGTACCGGGATGCGAAGACGGAGTTGAGCGCGGCGTTGGAGGAGCTGCTACGGTGAGGATCGAGTCAACGTAGGTGTAATCGTTAAATGCTAGTAAGGTATCTTTCTTCAGACGAGAGGAGCTCTTTGCACCTAGGTCAGGCAGGTATATCTTGCCCGTAATGAAGCCTATGTTTCACCTCTAAGCGGTAAAAGCCATAGATAAAGCTTGATCTATCACCCAAAACGGAACTTCCTTGGACTGTAGCGCGATCTGAATCTGGTCTCTGCCTAAAGATGCGCTCTTCATCATCTCTATCATCGAGAGAGCGAAAGCGATGTGCTTTTCGAAAATGGTGCTATTAGAACGAGCAAAATCGTCAAGGTTCGCACGGTCGTCCGTTTTTGGAGAAAATGGGCCTACTTTTTCCGAGGCTAGTGAATAGGTATGTTTACGGTTCTTCACCCAAACGCCGCCGTTTTGATAATAGGCAGCAACCACCGTTCCAACTCTCCATGTCAGAGTCGCTGCGATCATTGCATCAAGGCCGGCCGCTAACAGAGCGCGCACGAACGGGACTGCGGTGAGTGCTAAACCTGCCAACGCCTTACCAATAAGGTCGCCTGCAATTTCTTTAAAAAACTCAACACCAATGTCGGCAAGGGCACCCATTCCGACTGTCTCAGCAACCATCTCATTTGTTCGCGCGTCGAGCCTAGAGCTGTAAAGAGCAGCCAATTCCTGCGTCATAGGCCCATAAATGAGAGGAGCCTGAGCCAGCACAGCTCCCACTAAGGCTACCGTAGCCGCTCCTGGTATTGGAAGCAAGCCAGCAAGGCCAATACCTATGTCTAGCTTTGCGTGTTTCTTCGCATACGAAGCAATAACCTGATGCGCTGTCTCATTTCTTTGCTCTAACCCAAAGAGACAATTTGGCATATCTCTACTTAGAATCAGCTCCGACACTGCTCAGCCCTTCCACGTCCGCCGTTGTAGCAGCAAGCGGTTCAGACCGCAGCAAAAAAATGCTGGCTTGGCGAAAAATTTATACCTGGCTGCAATCGGTACATCCGGACGCTGCTCTCGTTGATTCTCACGGCCAGAAATGCTTTCTGCGCTACTCCTTCAAAGCATAATCCGGCCGTGTGATCGGCCCGGATTATTCAGCTGAAGCTCGGTCCGCTCGCGTCCTCACCCGACAGATTCTGAACTGATCGATGCGCTGCACCTCTGTATAGTCGACTTGAAAGCACTCTGTCGGGGAACTCATATGCACCTCCAAATTGAATTCGACCGCGAAGAGGATGGCCGCCACATCGCCGAAATCCCCAGCCTTCCCGGCGTCCTCGCCTACGGCGCGACCCGCGAGGAAGCTGAAGCCAGGGTCGAAGCCCTTGCTCTGCGCGTGATCGCCGACCGGATTGAGCGCGAGAACCGGTCCACCGCAAGCATCGAGTTCAGCGCGGCTTGAGCGATCGGTGGCCAAGCTGCAAAGCAAGGCAGGTACTCAAAGCCCTGAACAGAATCGGCTGGATTGAGCAAGCTGCGAACGCAGGCTCCGGCTCACACCGGCAGCTCAGTCATCCTGATTATCCCGAACCGTACACCTGGGCCTTTCATGCCTCTGATGAGATCGGCCCCGTAATGATGACGCGCATCGCCAAGCGCACCGGTTTGCGGCGAGAGGATCTTTAGTCCTACGCCGCCACCGTCGTATCAATCCTCTGCCACCCCTCCACCGGCTCCGGGCCTGACGGCTTGAATGGGCCGGCTTGCGTCCCGCCCTTCTTGTCCGAGCAGCGGACCACCAGCGTGATATCCCCCGCCGCAGTCGGCTGGAAGGGGAAGCGCCACTGGACCCAGGCCAGGTCCGAGCCGCGGTAAGTGATCTCGGCCTTTGCCCAGGTGTCGCCGCCGTCCGTGCTGACCTCGACGTCCTTCACGCCGCGGTCGGCCGCGAACGCCGTGCCGCGAAGGACCGTGCGCTGCCCGAGTTTCAAGGGGGCATCATCAAAGTCCGTCGTGTCGAAGCGCGCCGTGTCGTTAACGGAGAAGCGCGGACCCCAGCCCTGCTGCTCGTAGAAGCCTTTGATCGGCTTCTCGCGGGCTTCGACCTTGGTCAGCCATTTCACGCTTTTCTCGCCCACCTGGCCCGGCACCAGCAGGCGCAGCGGGAAGCCGTGGCGCTGCGGCAGCTCCGCACCGTTGATCTCCCAGACCAGCAGCGTGTCCGGCTCCATCGCCTTTTCAACCGGTAGGTCGTCGATGAACCCGTCCGCCGCGTGGAAAACAATCTGCTTGGTCGCGGAGCTCATGCCGGCCTGCTCGAGCACATGCCGGAGCGGCACGCCTTTCCAGACGGCGTTGCTGCTCAGCCCGCCCCCGAGCTGGTTCGAGATGCACTGGAGCGTGGTTTCCTGCGTGACGCTAGGCATGGCCTTGATCGCGGGCATGCGGAACAGCGCGGGCTTGGCGACGTCGCCGCCGACCTCCAAACCCCAGGCGCGCAGGGTGGGGGTCGGGTCGACGTTGTTCTTGGTGACTTGGTAAAAGTCCGCGTTCGGCGTGATCGGCGGCAGGTCCTCGCCTAGGTTCTGGGTGCCGTCGTAGTGGTAGCTGGCAAGGCCGAAGTAGTGCTTGAGGACCGCGCCCGTGAACACAGCGGCTGCCGCGCTTGTGCCCGCCGCTAGAAAGTTCCTTCGCGTGCCGACCGCCGCCGTCTCGTCGCTGCGCCCGGCGAAAAGAAAGAGGGCACCCACAAAAAGCGAGGAGAGCACGAGATACACCGCAATGGAAGCCAGGGTTGCCCGCGCGGGCGGCAGCCCCAGGTAGTTGGCGGCCAGCTCCGACCCCAGCGCCGCCAGCAGCAAAAACGTCGCGACCGCGACCAACTCGGCTGTCTTTTTGCGCGCCTGCGCGACGGTGCCGCGCGTCAGCAGCCACCCGAACCATGCACCCACGGCGGTACATGCGCCCAGCTCCGAAAGCAAAATCGATGCGACCCCAAGCTCCTTGAGGTGGTTATAGCCACCCACCAGATTGAGCATGGCAAAGAAGACCGGGATGGAAAGGAATGGTGCCGAGCGGTCGCTGCCCAGTTCCGCCACCGTACCGACACCGAAGGCAGCCCGCGCCGCAAGGCTCGCGGCGACGAGCACCAACCCGGCCGCCAAACCGTACACGCCGCCTCGCATACTGGAACGCACCACTGGTCTCATCCTGCCCCCTCACGCTTGCGCTGCCCAGACAGGGTTACGCCAGCCATGGGACGCCGGAAACCGCGAAAGGTGTCAGCGGGCCTTTGCGACCGATGGCAAGCTGCTTACGGCCACAAACGCTGCTTGGCCCAGCCTTCGCCGCTGCGGGTAAAGACCATACGGTCATGCAGGCGGTCCGGGCCGTCGAGCCAGAACTCGATCCGCTCGGCTTCCAGGCGATAGCCTTTCCAGTACTCGGGCCGTGGCACTTCTTTTTCCGGATGGGCTTTGTCGAACGCCTCGACTGCCGTATGCAGCTCCTCGCGGCGGCCGAGCGGGCGCGACGCGCGGCGTCCTTCACCGCCTCGGCGAACAGGGCGTCCTCGGTCGCGTTGTCGGGCTCGAGCCGGAACAGGACGGGTTGGATTGAGGTGCGCCCTCACGACGCGGCTCGCGGCGGCAGGCGGAGCGACCACACGGCGTAGGGGGCGTCAGGGTCGAGGCGGATGTGCTGGGTCTTGCCACGCCAAGCGTAGCGACCTTCCCATACGA
>CAXTUV010000350.1:0-3978 GCA_964247445.1 uncultured Acidobacteriaceae bacterium
CAGTTCTCGATGATGTACACCGGACCAGCCTGCAAAGGTGCTTTACAGTTATGATAAGGCGCTCGAGGTTTGAGCCGGATGGCGTCCGTGAAATGTCACCTCAGCGGCGCACGCCACTGTCGGTCTTATCCTTCGTTTCGAGCGTGCGCTGCTGCTCATCCGTCTACAAGCCTCCGTGCTGACTTGAACAGTTCACCGGAATCCTCGAATCTGGTTCAGGTGATTGCGTTTTGCTCAGCACGCAATTAGTAACGGCTGTGAAATGCTTAGCAAGAGTATGTTGGGAGTTTGATGGTGCAAGAAACCTTGAGCTTTTTTGCTGTGGCGCTACTTATCCTGGTCGGGGCGACCAATATTCTGCTGTACTTCGGCCTGAGAAGTATCCAGCTCGAAATTGCCTCGATAAGAAGAGTTCTCGTAGGTTCAGAAGGTGCATACATACTGGCCGCGGATCGCCTACAAAGACCGCCTTTTTCGGAGCCTTCAGAACAAAAGATTAAGCACAATTAGTCAAGGCTCCTCGCGGTTTAAACAGGTGCTTTGCACACGATTGCTCTCAAACGAGCTTGACTTGGCTGTGACTAAGACCTCCATCGTCTCTTATGAAGCATTTAGCAGCGCGTGCACTCTAGTAAAGATGCGTCCACTGCTGGAAGGGGGGCGCTGCACACTAATGTATCGCGGCAGGGTCTGCTGACTACTCCGAGAGGACTGGAAGCGGCTCGGGCTGCGTCAGTGCCCTTGGCAGCAACGGCGGATGGGAATCTACCCGCAAGCCCGAGTACCGGGGCGACCTGCTGGGGAGCCGCTAGCCGGTCGTCGCGTCCATTATTGGACGGTAGGCAGGAACCGGGCCTAAGGGTCATCCGGCTCGGGCGCAACCGAGGCCTGCACCTTGCTCCTGTCCGCCGGAGTCATGCCTATCTTGCCCAGCAGAGTGCTCAGTTGCGCGAGTGCGACGGCCGTGGCGGTACCGGCCCGCTGCTATTACATGAGCGTGCACGCGAGCTCCTCCATCCAGCGGTCCACGCCGGTAAGCACGTGCGGGGGCGCGGTAGCCGCGACGTTGTACTGCGGGATTGTGCTTGCGGACCACCCTGGTAAACCAGGTCCGGCGTGGTCCCGCGAGTCCCGGGTGCGATAGTGGGAACTGCCTATGCTTACCGGCGAGATCCGCAACCAAATCGACCGCATCTGGGACGCGTTCTGGTCCGGCGGCATCGCGAACCCGGTCGACGTCATCGAGCAGATCACCTATTTGCTCTTCTTGAAGCGCCTGGACGAGATCGAGGAGCGCGAAGAGCGGAAGGCGCGCGCCCTTGGCCGGCCCATGGACCGGCGCATCTTCCCCGAGGGCCTGGACCCCAAGGGCCTCCCTTATGCCGAGTATCGCTGGGGGCGGCTCAAGAACGCGCCCGCGCCGGAGCTCCACGCCCGCCTCGCGGATCACATCTTCCCTTTCCTGCGGACGCTCGGCGAGGGCTCCACCTACGCGCACCACATGCGCGACGCCCGGTTTTCAATCCCCGAGTCCCTGATCGCCCGCGCTGTCGACCTCCTGGACAGCGTGCCCATGGACGACCGCGACACCAAGGGCGACGTGTACGAGTACATGCTCGGCAAGCTCGCCACCTCCGGGACCAACGGACAGTTCCGCACGCCGCGCCACATCATCCGGCTCATGGTCGAGATGACCGCACCCGCGCCCAGGGACGTGATGGTCGACCCCGCGGCCGGCACCTGCGGCTTCCTCATGGAAACGGGCGGCTGCGCGCGGAGGTCGCCCAAGCCCGGGAGCGCAACGCCGCCGCACCCGACGCCCACGACTACAACGAGGCGGAAACGCGCGATGCGTTCATCGACCTGCTGCTGCACGAGGCGGGCTGGCCGCTCGACCGACCGGAAGACCGGGAGTACCGGGTGGAGGGCATGCCGTCCGGCTCCGGCGTGGGCCGCGTGGACTATGTACTGTGGGGCCGGGACGGCCGGCCGCTCGCGCTGATTGAAGCCAAGCGCACCCGGCGGAGCGCGCACGCCGGCCAGCAGCAGGGGAAGCTCTACGCCGACTGCCTCGAACAGAAGTTCGGCCGCCGCCCGGTAATCTTCCTCACCAACGGCTACGAGCACTGGCTGTGGGACGACCGCGAGCACCCGCCGCGCCCGGTGAGCGGCTTCTATACCCGGGATGAGCTGGAGCTCTTGCACCAGCGGCGCGACAGCCGCAAACCGCTGGCCGAAGGGGAGCCGGACTTGGCGATTGCCGGGCGCTATTACCAGACCCGCGCGATCCGCAAGGTAGCCGAGCGCTTTGAGCGGGACCGGCAAAGGAAGGCGCTGCTGGTGATGGCGACCGGCTCGGGCAAGACGCGCACGGTGGTCGCGCTGTGCGACCTCCTGATGCGCGCCGGCTGGGTGAAGCGCGTACTGTTCCTGGCCGACCGCGTGGCGCTGGTGAAGCAGGCGGCGAACGCCTTTAAGAAGCACCTGCCGGCTTCCTCCCCGGTGAACCTGGTGACGGAGCGCAGCGAAAGCGGCCGCGTGTACATTTCGACCTATCCGACGATGATGCGGCTGATCGACGAACGGCGCGAGGACGGGACCCGGCGCTTCGGCACAGGCTACTTCGACCTCGTGGTCGTGGACGAGGCGCACCGCTCGATCTACCAGAAATACGGCGCGATTTTCGACTACTTCGACGCGCTGCTGGTGGGGCTCACGGCCACGCCCCGGGACGAGGTGGACCGCAACACCTACCGGCTGTTCGCGCTCGAGGACGGCGTGCCCACGGACGAGTATTCGCTCGACGACGCGATCCGCGACCGCTTTCTGGTGCCGCCGCGCGCGGTCTCGGTCCCGCTCAAGTTCCCGCGCGAGGGCATCCGGTACAAGGACCTGTCGGAGGAGGAACGGGACCGCTGGGACGCGCTCGAGTGGGACGAAGACGGGGAGATCCCGGACGGGGTGAACGCCGCGGACATGAACACCTGGCTGTTCAACAAGGACACGGTCGACAAGGTGCTCCAGCGCCTGATGGAGCGCGGCGAAAAAGTGGCGGGCGGCGACCGGCTGGGCAAGACTATCATCTTCGCGAAAAACCACGACCACGCCGAGTTCATCGCCCGGCGCTTTGATGAGAACTACCCGCAGTACGCCGGGCACTTCGCCCGGGTGATCGACTTCCAGGTCGACTACGCGCAAAGCCTGATCGACGCATTCTCGCAGCCCGAGAAAGCGCCGCATATCGCGATCTCGGTCGACATGCTGGACACGGGCATTGACGTGCCGGAGGTGGTGAATCTCGTCTTTTTTAAGCTGGTGCGGTCCCGGACGAAGTTCTGGCAGATGGTGGGCCGGGGAACGCGCCTGCGTGAGGATCTGTTCGGCCCGGGCAAGGACAAGCGATTCTTTTCCATCTTCGACTTTTGCCAGAACCTCGAATTCTTTAGCCAGGAGATGGAGCTTGGGGAGGGCGCGACCGCCGACTCGCTCGCGAAAAAGCTGTTCGCGAGCCGCCTGGAGCTGATCGCGGCGCTTGATGCGGTTCAGCGATCAGAGGCGGATCAGGCGCTCCGGACGGAGCTGGCGGAGCGCCTGCGGAAGGAGGTGGCGGCGATGACGCCCGAAAACTTCCTGGTGCGTCCGCACCGCCGCGTGGTGGAGCGCTTCGCCGCAGCGGAAGCTTGGGAGGGGCTCTCGGACGAGGACAGGACCATACTCGGCGGAGAGATCGCCGGCCTGCCCTCAACGCTGCCTGCGGAAAACCCTGATGCGAAGCAGTTCGACCTGCTGATTCTGCGCATGCAGCTGGCGCTTCTACGGGGCGAGCCGGGCTTCGCGAAGATGCGCGAACAGATCGAAACCGCCGCGCGCGAGCTCGAAGGGCAGGCGGCGATCCCGGTTGTGGCGAGGAGCTTGGCGCTGCTGCGGGAGGTGCAGTCTGCCCCCTTTTGGGAGGGCGTTACGGTGCATGCCCTGGAG
>CAXTUV010000351.1:0-3976 GCA_964247445.1 uncultured Acidobacteriaceae bacterium
CTCGCGGGGCCGACCGAGGGGCGGTGCTGCTTGCCTTCGGCGGCGGCGTCGTCGGCGACATGGGCGGATTCATGGCGGCGGTGTACATGCGCGGCATCCGCTACGTCCACGCGCCCACCACGCTGCTGGCGCAGGTGGACTCCTCCGCGGGCGGCAAAACAGGTGTGAACCTCGCGGCCGGCAAGAATTTAGTCGGGGCATTTCACCACCCGGAGGCCGTATTTTCCGATGTGAACGTGTTGGAAACCCTGCCCGAACGGGAGCTCCGTGCCGGCCTGATGGAGAGCGTAAAAGCCGGAATCATCCGCGATGCGGGCCTATTCGCGCTGTTGGAATCGGCGAAGAAGTGGACACCGAAGGTCCTGGAAGAGGTGGTCGCGCGTTCGGTCGCGATCAAGGCCGAGGTGGTCGAGCTGGACGAGCGGGAGCGCGGCTTGCGCATGATCCTAAACTTGGGCCACACGCTGGGCCATGCCATTGAGGCCGTCACAGGCTATGCGGAGCTTCTGCATGGCGAGGCGATCGGCTGGGGCATGCTGGCGGCCTTTGCTATCGCGCGCGACCGGGGCCTGATGGCTGAGGACGACGCCGAGCGCGCCGGAGCACTGGTGCGGCGCTTGGGCGCTTTGCCCGGGTTCACGGCGAGTGCCGAGGACCTGCTCCAAGCAGCGGGGCGCGACAAGAAGAACGCGCGCGGCATCCGGCGCTTTGTCCTGCCGCTGGGCATCGGCAATGCCCTGGTGACGGAGGATGTCAGCGACGTTGAACTGCTGGGGGCGGCCGAGATCATTCTTGAGGAAGCCGCCCGTGCCTGAGCCGGGCGCGCGCCCGGAGGGAGCTCTCAACGAGGAAGACGCGGCGGCGCGGGTCCGGGCGATGTTCGACGGAATCGCCCCGCGCTACGACCTGCTCAACCATGTGCTCTCCGCCAACATCGACCGGCTGTGGTGGTGGCGCACCGCGCGGCGGTTTCGCGCGATTTTGTCCCGCCCGGAAGCGCGGGTGATGGATGTGTGCTGCGGGACCGGCGACATGACCTTGGCACTGCTCAAGCGGCGGCCGCCGGGTGCCCGCCCCGTGCTGGCGGTCGATTTTTCGCACGGCATGCTCGTGCGGGGCGCGCGCAAGTTCAGCGGGAAAGGCGCGGTCGCGGTGGAAGGCGACGCCATGCGGCTGCCGGTGGCTTCCGGCTCGCAGGACCTGCTCATCACGGCCTTCGGCTTCCGAAATCTCCGCAACTACCGGGGCGGGCTCGAAGAGTTCCATCGCGTGCTGGCCCCCGGAGGGCTGCTGGGCATCCTTGACTTCGCCGAGCCGGGCGGCATCCTGGGCCGGGCCTACGCTTTTTATTTTCGGCATATCCTGCCCCGTTTGGGTGCGGCGCTGGGCGGAGCGGCTTCGGCTTACACGTACCTTCCTGCGTCGGTAAAGCGCTTCCCAAGCCCGCCTGCCCTGATCGAAACCATGGGGGCGTTGGGCTTCGCCGATGTTTCCTGGACACGGTACAGCTTCGGCATCGCGGGGCTGTATGTCGGGGCAAAGCGTTGAGCACCCTTTGGCTTTATGCGCTGTTTGCTTTGTGGCAGTATCGGGCCGCCGGTGTGAGCGGCCAAGTTCCACTCAGTGCCGATGCCGACGCGATGACCGATGCTCTGCGGCTAGGCAAGCCTGCGCAGCGCGAGGACTTGCTGCGCAGGCTTGGCGTGCAGGCCGAAACGGCACATGAAGCCGCATCAAGCGTGGAGCAAAGCGGGTTGCGGGTGGAACAGCTCGGCGGCGCGGAAATTCTTTTTGTTCCGTGCGACTTTCCTCTGCGAGAAGCTCACTTGTATCTGCTTCGTCCACAGGAAGGGCGCTGGCGAGCGGTGGACGACGTGGGGTTGGACTGCTGGTGGAAGCCGTCGAGCTACGAAGTGGTACAGGTCCTGAATCACCCGGACATGCTCCTGCTGGCGCACCACATCAACGTCGCTCATGGCACCGGACTTGTGCGGGATGAGATGAAACTGCTTACGATACGCGGCGACCATTGGGCGACCGTGCTGACCACAACCGAGTATGAGTCGGAAGACCCCGCGGGCGAGGACCTAAGAGTTGAGCAGGCAGCCACGCTACAGCCCTTCCCGGACGGAAGCGTGGAGGAAACCCGCGCGACAACGCGGCACCGGAGCTCGCCCGAGCAGCAAACCTTCCACTTGGAACGACGGCACTGGCAGTGGAACCCGGCGACAAAAGTGTTCACCGCAGGACGATTTGCACCGGCGAAGTGAAGGATTGTCTGCCGGGTGCTTGATTCGTCACTGGCGCGTGGTGAGCCGATTCTGCTATCCCTTCGGTGTGCGTCGGCATTTTTTGATTTTGCTTCTTTTCCTTTCGGCTTCGCTGGCCGCGCAGGAGCTTCCGTCGCGCTCGCTGCTGCCGGAGCTTGCCACCGCCGAGCAGGGCGGGGTTTCCGCGTCCGTCCACACTCCATATGCGCTGACGAACGGTTTGCTCGTCGCCCGGGGCATGGTTGTTTCAGCGCGGCACAGCGTGATGAAGCCGGGCGGCGGCGGTTTGGCTGAGGAGATCGGCGTCGGTTATGCGCGGCCCCCTCTCGATAACGTGACGGAAAGCAGGTCAGCCGCGATCGCCGAGGATCCAGCGCATGACTTGATCCTCCTGCGCCTGCTTGATGAGTCCCCAACGCCGGTGGCCGTGCCGGAAAAGCTCGCGCCCTGCCGCAACGTTGCCGTGCGGAAGGCGAGGGCGCGTCATGAGCTCAAACCGCACCCGGTGCGCGTGGCCCGCTTTGTCCGGGTAGGCGCGCCGGTCCGGGTGCAGGTGATTCAGGATGGGCCCGCGGCGAAACAAAAGTCCGGTGCCTAGGTTTCCCGCTCGCACCAAACCGGCCCGGTATAGGCTAGACGGGTGAGCGAACAGTCGGTGCAAACCGAGGCACCCCCCCTCCTCGCCGCGGGTAGGGGCAGCCGCAACGGGAAGGCTTCCGCCGCGCTGCGCTCCGCGCTGGCAGCGCTCGCAATGACGCTGCTGAAGCTGGCGGCCGGTATTTTGAGCGGCTCCCTCGGCTTGCTTTCGGACGCGGCGCACTCGGGACTTGACTTGTTCGGCGCGGGGCTTACTTATATTTCGGTCCAGGTAGCGGACAAGCCGGCGGACGAGGACCACCCGTACGGCCACGCGAAGGTTGAAAGTATTTCGGCTTTCACCGAAGTGCTGCTCATGGCTGTGTCTTCGGTGTGGATCGGCGCGGAAGCCCTGGCGCGCATGGCGCGACATGCGGCAGGCGTTCGAGCCGAGTTTTGGCCCATCGCAGTGTTGGTTCTCTCGATTGGAGTCGACACTTGGCGGTCGCGGCGGCTCGGCAGCGTAGCGCGCGAAACCGGCAGCGCCGCGTTGGCCGCCGACGCGGCGCATTTCGCGTCCGACATCTGGGCCAGCTTGGCGGTGCTTGTTGGGCTGGCGCTGACGGCGATCGGCGGACGCTGGGGCATCTCCCAGCTGCGCTACGCCGATGCATTGGCGGCGCTGCTGGTATCGGCCATGATTCTGCTGATCGCTTGGAAGATGGGCCGGCGTACGGTGGGGGCATTGCTGGACGCGACCCCGCGCGACGTGCGGCGCAGTGTGCTGCGGGAAGTGCGCGGCGTACGCGGCGTGCTGGAAGTGGACCAGGCGCGCATGCGCTCAGTCGGCGCGGCGCACTTTGCCGACCTGACGCTTTCCATGTCGCGCCAGCTCACCTTTGAGCGCACCGAGCAACTGGTGCAACAGGCCACCGAGGCGGTGCGGCGTGTACTGCCGGATGCGGACGTGGTGATCCGCACCGTGCCGCGCGCGACCGAGACCGAGAGCATCTTTGACCGCGTGCGTGCCGTCGCGCTGCGGAACAATGTGGTGCTGCATGACGTTTCCGTCCAGACTTTCGGCGCGGGACTGCGCATTGAGCAACACCTGGAAGTGAACGAACGCATGC
>CAXTUV010000352.1:0-3955 GCA_964247445.1 uncultured Acidobacteriaceae bacterium
GCTGGAGGGTGTTCGACGCCGTGAGCGAACCGCGTCCGTCCCCGGGCGGCAAACGGTCGAGGTTATCGAGGCCCGTGCGATTGAACCGGGCCGAGGCGGTCACCGCCCAGCGCCCAGCAGTCAGCGTGTCGGTCGCGTACACGCTGCCGGTCTGCACGGTGCCGTGCAGGGCCACGCGGGTGTCCACGGGCGCGCCGCTGCCGTCCGTCGTCGTGCCGTCGGCAAAAGCAGGCACGCGTGCGATGGAGACGTCGTCGGCAGACAGGAATCCGAACTGCGATAGCTGCGCGTAGCTGAGCGTGCTGCGGTCCCAAGCCGCGCCCACGGCGAAACGGTTGCGCATCGAGCGCAGGGTCAGCAGCCCGGACAGCCCGTAGTTGTTCTGCTCCGTTTTTGTGTCGGTGATGATGCCGTCGCAGGACTCCGATGGGTCGCCGGCCTCAAGCGCTTGCGCCAGGCAGTGGAGAAACGGAAATGGCTCAGTCGAAGGGTCGCCCGTTGCGGGCGCGTTCGCATAGCCGGCAGCCGCGAGCGCGGCCTGGTCGTTTGGGTTCAGCGTGTACAGGTCGTTGCCGAATGAATCCGTGTTGATGTCGCCGTTCGTGGTGTCGGACCGGACATGGCGCACATAGGCGTTGGCGGAAAGACCCAGAACCGGGGTGAAATCGTGCGTGGCATTGAGCGTGAGCGAAGGCGAATGATCCTGCGTGATGTCGGGAACGGAATACACGCTCGCATACGAGCGGGCGGCCGCGCGAAAGTCCTGCAAGCCGTTGCCTGTGAGCGAGTTGATGCTGTACCCAGCTTCGAGCGCCGCCGCGGTATGCGCGCCGGCCCAGCGCAGTTTAGTGAACGACTGTCGCACCTCGGAAGGAGAATGCTGGCGCCAGCCGTCTTCGCGATAGTAGTTGCCGACCGTGAACCAGTCGAACCCATGCGGAAGCAAGCGGCCGTACTGCCCTTCAATCGATGCACGCCCGAACGCTCCGCCGACGCTTTCCACCTCCAGACCCGGGTCGGATGCGCCGTCCTTGGTGCGCACCGCCAACGCGCCGCCAAGGGTATTAAGTCCGTACACCGGGTCCGAGCCCGGCGCAAGCTCCACCGTGCGAATCGCCTGTTTGGGGATCAGGTCCCAGCTGACGATATCGCCGAACGGCTGGTTTTGCCGCACACCGTCTAGGTACACGGAAAGTCCCTGCGGCGTACCGAGCAAGGGCGATGCGGTGTAGCCGCGGTAGTTCACGTCGAACTCGAAGGGGTTGCCGGCGTTGTCGTTGACGTACACGCCATTCACGCGCTTGTTCAGGGCGTCGGCCAGGTCGTTTGCGTTGACTGCTTCGATTTGTGCGGCGGACACGGTCTGAATGGGCGCGGGGAGCTCCGCAAGCGGGGTTTCCGCTCGGCCGATGGGAGTGTCGGACACCGTGATGGAGGTGGACACGCCGCTCGGCGCGAGCGCGACCGTTTGCGCCAGCGTCGCGCCCGGCTGGAGCTCAAGCGCGACCGTTTGCTCCTCGAAGCCGCGATGCCGAAGCGTCAGCCGGTACCGACCCGGGGGCAGCCCGGTGAGATCCAGGCGGCTGCCCGTGCCCGTGCCGACTGTGCGGCGCGCAGGCCCGAGTAAAACTCCGGAAGCGGGGAGCGCGGCTCCGGAAGAGTCAGTTACCTCGACGTGAAGGGTCGCCGGTGCTCCGGCTTGCGCCGCGGCCGGGAGCGGCGCCCCAAGCAGCAGCAGTCTCGCGACAATGCCTGGAACACGATGGGTGGAGGGGGAGTGCAAACTTTGCCTCATGGGTGGTTGTGGTCAACGTGTTCGGACTGATGTCCGAGCAAGAGGACGCAACGGGCTTCCCGATAGGTTTCCTGTTTTGGAAGCCCACAACAGTTGTAAACGGGGAAGCTTGGCAAGGGCAAATGATTGCGGGAAACGGTATCTTGCGGTATACACCGGAAAAATACACTTTCTTGTTCGCGAATAGGTCGGCTCAATACTCGAAACTATGGAATGCAAGAGCCGCGCCGCACTTACCGCGCTACTTGCTCCGCTCTGATCAAGAGTTGCTTAAAGACTAACTAGGAAGCAAGCCGATTGTTTTCGGGAAATCACTGCCCTGAGCAGTGGCAGCAAGCGCGAACCGGAAATGTTTACTCAATTCCAACGTTTGCCTTCATGTAAAGCGTGCGATGCGCATTTGGAGAACCACTCCCCGTGAAAAACTTTTTTTAATTTATCTCAGCACTTTCTGGTATGAATGTCTTGCTAAGTTCCGCTCGACTTTCCAAGCGGACGCACATACGATCACCGGCGGATGGCTTGTCGCTGTCAGCTAAGTGGGTAGTTGTCTTCCGGTAGTCTTTGTCTTTCTCGGCCTGCGTGCTCCGGCATCACGGCATTGCCGATTTCCTGCTCATACGAAGCACGGAGTCGCCTGCACGAACCTGTTTTCGGGAGAGAACCACCATGCGGTTGCAAGCTCTATCCGTTTTCACTCTTGCGTTGCTCGCCGAAGCTTCCGGGCCCGGCGCATTCGGCCAGGTAGACATCACAACCTGGCAAGCCAACCTTCAGCACACCGGATTAAACAACCAGGAAACAACCCTCACACCCACACTGCTCCAAAGCGCGGGCAGCTTCGGCATCCTGTTCGCGCAGCACACCGTGGGCCGCACCTACGGCCAGCCCCTATACCTCAGCCGTACCACGCTCAACCAGCTTTCCGGCGCTTTCCCTGACAATGCCGCGCACAACGCGGTCTACGTGGCCACGCAGGCCGGCAACATGTACGCCTTCGACGCTGACTCCAATACCGGCAACAACGCGAACCCGCTGTGGACCCGCGATGTGATGAACATCAACGGAGTAGAACTCGCCGGCATCACGCAGGCCGAAACCGGCTCGCCCGATATCACCGGGCCGCAGTCTTTGACGGCCACCCCGGTGATCGACCCGTCGACCGGCACGATCTATGTTGTCGTTCCGGCAAGAACCCGAACCTGAGCCCCGGCTATCAGCAGTACATTTGGGCCTTGGATGTGAAGACCGGCGCGCCGAAGTTCAACAGCCCGCAGCTGATCAAGACCACCTTCCCGGGCAATGTGCAGACGCCGAGCGCGAACGATCAGGATCCCGAACCCTCGCCCGGCCCCGGCCAGATTCCCTTTACCCCGCTCCACGAGCATCTGCGCTGTGCGATGGCGCTGGTCAACGGCGTTGTGTATCTGACCTACGCTTCGCACATTGACACGCAGGTGTACTACGGCGAAATCCTCGGCTACCAGGCTTCCGATGTCAGCAAGATCGTCAAGAAGTTTATCGCCGCCCCGGTGACCGGTTCCGGCGGCAGTGCGGCCGGTATTTGGATGGGCGGCGCGAGCCCGGCGTTCGACGCGGACGGCAACCTGTTCGTGATCACCGGCAACGGGCCGTTTTCGCAGAAAACCTCGCCCTACACCACCGCCACCGACTGGGGTGAAAGCTTTATCCGCATGGCCACGACCGGCACGGACCAGATGATGACGGTGGACTACGGCGGCGGCTCGGCCCCGGATTTCTTTACGCCGTACTACTGGTCCACGCTGAACACGGGCGGCATCGTCAAGGGTACCAACCAGCAGGGCGACCGCGACCTGGGCGGCGGCGGCATTCTTCTGCTGCCTGACCAAACCGCGGGCCCGCATACCAAAATCATGGTCGGCGGCGGCAAGCAGAGCACCCTATATGTGCTCGATCAACAGGAGAGGGGCGGAATCACCGCCGACGACTCCACCGCGATCCAGGAGATTCAGGAGCCGAGCGGTTCCGGCGGCCTGTTCTCGACCCCGGCCTACTTCAACGGCTCTATTTACTACGGGCCGGACGGCTATTTCCTTGAGCAGCGTAAGGGCGGTTACGACCCGAACACGGGCAATTACATTTCACCGACAATCGCCAGCATAAGCCCTATTCACGCTC
>CAXTUV010000353.1:0-3942 GCA_964247445.1 uncultured Acidobacteriaceae bacterium
TATTCACGGTGACCGCACGCAGTCGCAGCGCAATGCCGCCCTGCGGTCTTTCTCAACGGGCCGCGAACGCGTATTGGTTGCGACTGACGTAGCCGCGCGCGGCATCGATGTGAAGCATGTCGCGCACGTAGTGAACTACGACATGCCGAAGGAAGCCGAGGATTTCGTGCATCGCGTGGGCCGCACAGGCCGCGCCGAAGCCACGGGCCGCGCGTCGACCTTCGTGACGGGCAGCGAGCGACGTGACCTCCAAAAGTTTGAGCGCCAGCTCAACATCAAGATCAAGCGCTTCCGCGTCCGCCCGCACCAGGCCGCGAAGCCGGTGTTGGCGGTCGCGAGCTGAAGGCAAGGGTGAAGGGGAAAGCCGGAGGGTAAGTAATCCCTTTCACTTATCCCTTCACCGCCCGCTTGAGCCGAATCCGGCCTCGGCACGAGTGCTTCCGCCGAGCTGATCTACCACCATTACCTCAAGATGTGTCATGGCCTGGAACGGGGACATCTGCACGATTTTGTCCCCGGCTTGGATTGCGACGCTGACGTCGGTTGCTTCGAGTGCCGCATCGAGCATGCGCCCTTCCCCATCGCGCATACAACGCAAGTTGTAGCGGGGTTGGTTGACGTTGATCAGGCAGACCAGGATCTCCCCGCGATAGCCCGCATCGATGCGTCCCCCGGCGTAGGTGATTCCGCGCGCGGCCATGCTCGACCGGTCGCCGAGCACAAATCCCATCCCCGGCGGACCTTCCACCGCGATGCCGGTCCGTACCTTAACTGGAACACCCGGTTCCAGCAGAACATCCTGAATCGAGTACAAGTCAAAACCTAGATCGTGGCCGACATGGTGCACGGTCGGTACGCGGGCGGACGGGTGCAGCAGTTTCACCCGGATCACGAAACGTCCGGCTCCTTGGAAGCCCGGGCGCGAGCCCAGCGACGCTGCTGCGCCTGCGCGATACGGGAGCGGGCTTCCGGGCTGAGCGCGCGCGGCTTTTTGCCGTTCTCCGCAACGGGCGTGAACCGCTCGGTGGAGGACTGGCGCAGAAGCGCCGCAGCCTCCTGGAGCCGAGCGATTTCACCCTCGATAGCCGCGATGACCTCGGCGCGGGTCACCGCGCAGCGCCGCCGGCGATGGAAGGAATCACAAGAACCTCATCGCCGTCCTGGAACCGGTAACTGTCGTTGCCGAGGAAGCGGATATCCTCGTCGTTGACGTAGAAGTTGATGAATCGGCGTACCTGCCCGTCCTCACCGCGAAGGTGCTGTTTCAGGGCCGGGAAGTTGGTTTCCATGTCCGCGATGAGCTGGGGAAGGTGCTCAGCTGTGGAACGGAACTCGCGCTCGCCATTGGTGTGTTTTTGAAATGCGTTGGGCAGCAGAACCCGTACTGGCAAAGTGGTCTCCTGGAGCAGTTTTGGGGCGGCTTTCTGCCGTTCTATGTGTGCGGCTCGTCCGGGGGAGACGAGCTGCGTTGAAGTCTGGACTGCTTCAGGCAAAAGCCGGAGCAAACTGGTTGCGCTCGACGTACTCTTCGAAGTCGGCAAGCCGCGGACGCACAGCCGCTGTGCGCGGAAAGCAGTCCGCGACCGCGTCGGTGGTCTTCAGGCCATTGCCGGTGATGCAGGTCACGGTAAGCTCGTCGGGGCCGATGCGCCCATGTGCGTACAGACGCGCCGTGACAGCCGCGGTTACACCGCCCGCGGTCTCGGTAAAGATGCCCTCGGTTTCCGCAAGCTCGCGGATGCCGGAAACTACTTCAAGGTCCGACACATCCTCCGCCCAGCCATCCGTCGCGCGGATCATGCGCGCGGCATACATGCCGTCCGCCGGGTTGCCGATGGCAAGTGAGCGCGCGATCGTATTCGGCCGCTGCGGCTCGATCTCTTCCCTGCCCGCCTTGACCGCTGTTGAGATCGGCGAGCAGCCCGTGGCCTGCGCGCCGAAAAAGCGCACCGGCTTGTCCTCGACCCAGCCGAGCTCCACCAATTCCTTAAAAGCTTTCCGGATTTTTGTGATCAATGAGCCGCCCGCCATGGGGCAGACGATGTTGTCGGGCAAGCGCCAGCCGAGCTGCTCGGCGATCTCGTAGCCGAGCGTCTTCGAGCCTTCCGCGTAGTAGGGCCGCAGGTTGACATTCACAAAACCCCAATGAAAGCGGTCGGCAATCTGCGAGCACAAGCGGTTTACATGGTCGTAGTTGCCGTCAATCCGGACCAGGTTCGCGCCGTAGACTTCGGTGTTCAGAATTTTCGCGGCTTCGAGGTCAGCCGGAACCAGGATGTAGGTCTTCAGCCCTAGCCGCGCCGCGTGCGCCGCGACCGCGTTCGCCAGGTTGCCGGTCGAGGAGCAGCCGACCGTGTCGAAGCCGAAGTCAACCGCGTTCGCGAGCGCCACCGCGACCACGCGGTCCTTGAACGAAAGCGTCGGCATGCACACGGCATCGTTCTTGATGTAGAGGTTGCGGGCACCGATGCGCTCGCCGAGATTAGGGGCTTCCACAAGTGGGGTCCAACCGGCGGGGGTCCGGGGCTTGTAATTGTCCGAAACAGGCAGCAGCCCCTGGTAGCGCCACATGGAAGCCGGACCGCGTTCCACCGAGTCGCGGCTTACATAGGCTCGCGCCAGGTCGAGGTCCACAAACACCTCGAGTGGGGAAAAACATTCGTCGCAGATGGAAAGGGGTGCATTGTCGAAGCGCTTGGCGCACTCGCGACATCGGAGTTCGTATGCTGCTGCCATCAGGCCCTCGCTTAATCTCGAGAGCGGTCGGCGATACGGGCCCAAATGGGTGGTGCATTTGGTTCAGCAAATGAGCGAGATGGCCGGCGCCTACGGCACCCTACACCCCGAATCTCATGTTCCCCATCCGGCCGCGAGGCCTTCGGGAGAGAGTTGACACCGATGTCCGGAGTTGCTCCGGCCGGTTGTCGTGGCGTCACAGGGCCCGTCCCTCAACCACTCTTCATGAAATCCAGGCTCGCCCTGCGGGAGAACCCGAAGGAGCAAACTTGAACTGAATACTGGGATACCACGAAAGAGGGAATGGATGCAAGGCGCGGGGTGATCAGTTCCAGAACAGCGGGACGGCCTCGGCTTGCGCGGCGCGGACGAGGGCTTTGTCGAGCGTGGCAAGCGGCAAGCGCAGCCGCTGCGCAAGCTCCAGGTAGGCGGCGTCGTAGCTGGTGAGCGTGTGCTTGACCGCGAGATCGAGCACGGCATACCACGCGCGATTGGGCGTTTGCTCGTCAACAACTGCTTGGATCGCAGCTAACTGGACAACAAGCCTCTTCAGCGTTTCAAGCGTGTAGCCGCCCCTCCGCAAGCCGCTCAGCAGTACATTCGCGACCTCAAGGTGCCAGAGCTGCGGCACATACGCGGTTGCTTCCCGAAGCACCGCTTCCAGCGTGGCGGCCCGTTCAGGCTTGAGCTCGCTGTAGACAAGCGCCAGCGTCGCGGATGCGTCCAGTACAAGGCTCAAGGCCGGCCCTCATCACGCCAAAGCTTGTACTTGCCCTCCCAATCCCAAGGGCCTAGATTCAGCTCTTTCGACAACTCGCGAAGATGAGCGAACGCGGCTTCCACCCGTTCCCGCTTTTCATCCTTGCCTTCGAGCACAGGCCGGACCAGTTGCGCGACAGGCCTGCCGTGCCGGGTGATCAGAATATCCTCGCCCTTCTCCACCCGGTCCAGCAAGCTTCCTAAAGTATTTTTCGCTTCGAACGCTCCTACCTGTAGCATGAAACCCTCCCAGCTTGAGCTAGCTTAATAGGCAGAGCGTTCCTTCCGCAAGATGTCCTAAGTAGGAGCAGTTCCGCGTATGCTGGCAGTCACCCGACCCCGGAGGCCTCGCCCATGCCCCTTTCCCGCGTTCTCTTGTTCCCCGCCCTGTTCTTCGCCCCCACGCTGATCGCCCAAACGCCGGGGCTCACCATCGGCTCATCCAAC
>CAXTUV010000354.1:0-3936 GCA_964247445.1 uncultured Acidobacteriaceae bacterium
CACGTGGATGGCGGAGCTCGCCTGCGCGCTTCATGCACCGGCAGCGGGCAGGCGAGGCTACGGCCGCCGCGCTCGCGCAACTGAGCACTCTGCTGGGCAAGTGGGCATGACCCCGGCGGACCGGAGCAAGGTGCAAGCCGCGGTTGCGCCCGTGCCGGACCCGGATGACCCGTGGGCGCAATTCTTTCCCGCGTCCAATAATGGACGACACGCACTAGGCTACCTGCTTCATCTACGAAATGCAGGTCTAGGAATCAGATGTCCCGGTTAAGCAGTTATCGGCGGCAACGGAAGGGCGAACTTAGAGGTGTGCCATGGCATGGACTGCATATGTGGATGACAGTGGGAGCAATCTCGGAAGTGACACCTACGTTTTGGGCTGTGTCATTCTTCGTTCTGAGCAGTGGACTAGCTTCTCTGAACGTTGGCAAGACGTGTTGGACGAAGAACCGAAGCTAGAGTTTTTCAAGGCTTCTGCGGTTGGCGGTCGTACCGAGGGTCCATTTCAGGGTTTTACCGATCCACAACGGATTGATAAGGTTGAGTGGTTAGTTGCTGTTCTTTCCGAGTTGAATCCCACTACATTTTCGGCTTCTGTGAAGTGGAGTGCGTTCCAAGCCTTTAAAGCTAAGCACGTGTTAACAGGCGCGTTCATCAATCCATATCTGTTTTTGTACTACAGTCTATTACGCATGGGCATTGAGTTTTGCCAAGTGAATTCTTACTCAACCCCCATTGATTTCGTCTTTGATAGGCACAATAAATTGGGTGACGAGGTTCAGGGCTGGTACGACTACTTCAAAGATCACGTTCCAGTTGATTGGCTTTCTCTATTGGGAGAAAAGCCGTTTTTCGCTGATGATAAGAAATGCTTACCGCTTCAGGCTGCGGATGTGTTTGCTTGGTATAGTCGCCGTAGCATAATTGATGACCTCATGCCCTGGCATGAGGTCATTTGGCAAAGGCTGTCTAAATACTATTCTCCACTTGAAATGGATTGTGGTTCGCTTGTAGCTATGGCGAAGTCATTCGGAGTCATAAAATGAAGTAAGACGCCTAGCAACAATGCTAAAGGTCCATTATCTGTCATAGCTTAAGCAAGCTAGTATTTCAGGGCAGCTTGAATTGTGGGTAGCCTCTTAATCTTCCGGGAGCAGCAGCCCGTAGACCGTGCCGCGCTCCGTAAGAGTAAATCCTTTATCTTCTAACAAGGCGCGGAAGGTGAGCAGGTTCGCGGGCACCACATCTTCCAGGAAGCACCATTCTTCCCATTCGCGATGGAGCACCGCGACCCCGCCCCAGCAGCGGTCGCGGAAAACGCAATGCGCGAGCGCCCAACGGCCGAAGTCCTTCGCGTACCCGCCGATGTCCCAAATGGGCTCGGGCAGGTCTTCCGGCGACTCGGGCGAAGGTTCCGCGTTCTCCGTCTCACATGCGTCCATGCCCGAACTGACACTGACAAAACTGACAAAAGGGCCGTGGCTGCCTGTTTCTCCGTCCGTTTCGCCTGTTTTGTCGGTTTTGTCACCTGTCAGTACAAGCCCTTCCTCATTTAGCGGGGTCCAAGTGAGCCACCGGCTAGGACTCGGCATGGCGGGCCTTCAAGCGGGGATTGATGGTGTACTCTACGCTGGTCCGGCCCGGCTTGCCTTCCGGCTTCGGCATTGGCCGTACCCATCCGAGCTCTTCCAGGCAGCGGAGCGCGGGCAGCGCTTCCTCTTTCGTCCCCAAGCCGCTCCAGCCCTTGCGGTATGTGTCGCGGAGCTTGAAGACGCCGCCCGGTTTGCCGAGCGCTCCAGCCGCCAGCCTTTGCCCGAGCACATGCGCGCTGGCCTCCGCCGGTGAGGCTTGGGCGGCGTAGACGCGCCGCGCATGGGTTTCCAGATAGCCGCACCAGGCCGCGGCCATGCGCGCGTGCTCCAATCCCACCAACGCCGCCGCGCCATCCGCGAGCGCGAACAGCATCGCGAGCACGGGCATGAGCTTGCGGTACTTGGCGAGGTGCGCCCGCATCACGTCTCCCATGTCCGGCTCGCGGATGCGGTTTTCCAGGTCCGTAAGCCACGCGATGAACAGCGCTTGCGCGGACGCATCGAAGCGGAAGCGGGCCGGGTTCTCCGGGTGCATGAGCGCGAGCCGCCGATATACTTCCCGCGCTTACCGCGCGGCTGCCGCATCCGGGGCCGTGTCGCTGTACCGCCAAGCCGTACCATGCGGGTCCGGCCACACCAGCAATTGAAAACGCTGCATGAGGCCGTCATTCGCCGGGCCGCCGCGCAGGGCTTCGGCAAGGTAGCCCCGCAGGCGCGAGGGTTGAATGGCTCCGAAGATGGACAGGCAGGTGTGCGGGACGTGGATGCTTCCGTGGCCCACGCGATCCATGGTATAGGGCGAGTTGCCGTTCCACGCTTCCAGGCAAAAGGTACGCTCCTGTTCGCGCCCTTGCCGTTCCAGCCCGGCAAGCCAACCCGCAAGTTCATCACGAAAGATAAACAGCCCGCCGGGATTGTTTGCGAGCATCGCGTGCAGGCTGTCAAAGGTGGCGTCTTGGGCCATGAGCCGCCTTTCCGCAGGCGGCTCGGGCGGCCCGCTCGGGCGAGGGCGTTTACGTTGTCCCGGCTTCACCATTTCTTTTTTCCACGCCTGCAACTCCAGATCAGCGGCTTCCGCCGCCAGCTCGTGCTCCCACCGGGCCGCTTCGTACTCCCTCCGCCATTCAGCTTGCAACTCCTTTGCCGGGGCAATAACCGCGGTGAGCACGGGCGACTTCATGGAACCAGGTTCGGCCACGATGCCGCCCCAGAGATTCCCCATCTCCACCCATGAGCAGTCATGCTGCTTGGGTTGAACGCAGGCGCGATGGCCCACCATCCCGGCGAGCGCTGCCGCCGCGACCACGCCGGGAAAGTCGAGCGGCACCTGCATCCGCCGTGCGATGTCCTCCACCATGGGCCGCAGCGCGGCGGGCAGCATCTCGGGCAGCAACGGCTCCACCGGCGGCAGCCTGCCCCCCCAACAGCTCCGGCTCGGGCCACGGCTCGCCCAGCGATTCCGACTCGCTCGGGTCTTCCAGGATGCCGAAATCGGCAGCCAGCGCCAGCGCCTTCTCCGCTGGCGAAAGGCTCCCGTTCGGCTTATGCTTACTCACAGTTCCATCCATCTCAGTCAATTCCTTTCAGCAAGGCCCCGCTCGTCACAGCGGGACCTTCGTTTGCGTGCAGGGCGCGTAGGCCCCGCAAGGCTTCAAACTCTTCCAGGGTGTCCAGCGCGGCCTCGTACAGCGCGTCGCTTCTCTCCCTACCTGCCGGACGCGTCGGTACTCAACACCAGGGCGCGGGCGGCTCTCACTGAGGCTTCGGCGCGGGTACAGGCCCGACTTGTCCCGTGCGCGCGTAGCAGCGCAGTTCGGCTTCCGTCCGAACCCGCCGCGCCTCCACCGCTCCGCGTCGGGTTCGGTGAGGGCGAGCAGCCGAGAGGCTTTGCGCGCCCGATGGCGGCCGCTTCCGGGCCGATGCCGAGGGAGTCTTCCATCCCTTGCAGCCACCAGCACGCCAGGTGGAAAACAGGCGTGAGCGCATCGGCCTCCGCCCCGTCCGGTAGGCACATCAGGCGTGAGCCGAGCGCATCCTTCGCGCACACCAGCCGCCGGTAGATGTCGTGCGCGCACCGCTCCGCCCGAGCCTGCTCCCGCTCCGCTGCCCTGCCCACTTCGCGCTCCCGCGCTACCAGCCGCAGGGCGGCCAGGCTGGGCTTGGGGCCGCTCGGGAACAGGTCGTGCATGGTAAGGCCAAGCGCCGCGACGATGCTTGCCGCCGTGCAGCCGTGCGAGCGGCAGCACAGCAGCACGCGCCCGTCCCGGCCTTCCCGGATGTCGAGCGAGGGCGTGCGGTCATGGTGCGCCGGACAGAGCCCTTTCAGGATGGTCATATTTGAGAT
>CAXTUV010000355.1:0-3927 GCA_964247445.1 uncultured Acidobacteriaceae bacterium
GTGCTGGCCTCGACGCCGGGCGGCGCGAAGTGAAGCATCGCAGAAGCGCCGACAGCCGCGGCAGCTGCGCCCGCCAGGAAGACGCGACGGGTGACGATTGCGGATTGCGGATCGTGGGTGATGCCGCTTGCAAACATCCGTAAACCTCTAATTATTAGAGGGACATGCCTAGGAGGTAGTTTCAGCAGCGGCGGCGGATTCTAGATCGCCGGTACGGATGGATCAACGCACTTCTTAGGTAACCACTCAGCTTATTACTGAAATTCGACCCGCCGTGTCTCGCCCAACTTAGCTCCTTCTCATCAAACCACTTGATTCAAGAAGGAGAATAAATGCTGCGGAAAGTCTCTCCGGCTGCGTTCGGGTTGGTTGCA
The DNA here is from genome assembly GCA_964247445.1 of uncultured Acidobacteriaceae bacterium. GTDB lineage: Bacteria > Acidobacteriota > Terriglobia > Terriglobales > Acidobacteriaceae > EB88. Next base: position 375 of record CAXTUV010000355.1, read on the forward strand.
CTCGCGTCGCTTGTCTGCAGATGCGGAAGGGGCGCGGCTCGGGAGCAGCCTGCGATTGCTTCCGTGCAGGCCAAGCCGGCAGTCGTGATCAAGAAAGCGCCGGACACGCCGATTGAAGATAAAAAGGAAGAATTGGGCGGGAAAACTTGGAATCCGGTTTGGGACGCAATGATCGAGGAAGACCTGCCGACGTCCCTTTTGGGAGCACGCGCGGCACACGCTGTCCGCGGGTACTGCCCACGTTTTGAACGCATGAGCGAAACAGACAAGCGCACCTTCTGGGCTTACACCTTTCAAGCTCTCGCCGGGGCTGAAGCAGGTTTGGACCCAAGCGCCGATGTGCATCACCTGGACGCAGCCGTAAATGTGACCGACAAGGAAACCGGCAGGCCGTCGCGGCAGCAGGGGCTGCTTCAACTCAAGTACGAGGACAATCAGCGGTACGGATGCGACTTTGATTGGGACCGTGACCGTCATCTGCCCATCAAGGATGGGAACCGGACCATCTTGCAGCCTTCGCACACCCTGCGCTGTGGTGTCAGGATCATGGAAAATCAGATTGTCGGCCAGGCAAAGCCGCTCGTGACCCGCACCAGTTACTGGGCCACCCTCAAGCCGGGCACCGCGGGCTATGCCAACTTCAACAAGCAGATGGCGAACGTACCCGCCGTGTGCGGCGAGGGCACGCTTAAGCCCCTCGCGCATGCAAAGCCGGGCCGGCGGAACACGCGCGAACTGGCAACCAAGTAAGCGCCTGCCGGCGCGGGCGTGTGTGAGCGCAAAAGAGACTGCGGCCGTCTTTCAACAATTGTCTGTCCAAGCCTTTCTAATAGTGAGTACTGAGGCGATGCGCAGATATTTTGATTGAAACAGCTGAGCGAGAGCGCAAACAGGACGGCTGGCGCAGCATTCTCAAGGAGTCGCTGACCGGGACGCGTCGCGACCTGACGAGCGGCAGCCTCAATCGGGCGGTCATTCTTCTGTCCGTGCCCATGATGCTTGAGCTTGGGCTCGAGTCGGTTTTCGCGGTGACCGACATCTTGTGGGTGAGCCTGCTCGGTGCCGACGCGGTGGCGGCGGTCGGCCTCGCGGAGTCTCTGATGACGGTGACCTTCGCCATCTGCGCGGGTCTGGCCACCTCCATCACGGCGCTGGTAGCCCGGCGCATCGGCGAGGGCGATCCGGACCGCGCCTCCATCGACGCCGTGCAGTCCATCGTGCTGGCCCTGGCCGTTTCGCTTGTGATCGGCGTGCCCTCGTACATGCTGGGGCCGCACCTTTTGGGCCTGCTCGGCGGCAACAGCCACGTCAAGGAGATTGGGGCCAACTACACCCGCATCACGCTTGGGTTTTCGGGCGTGGTGATTCTTCTTTCGACCAACAACGCCATCTTTCGCGGCGCGGGCGAAGCGGCGCTCGCTATGAAGCTGTTGTGGATCGCCAACGGCATCAATCTGGTGCTCGACCCGCTGCTGATCTTCGGGATCGGGCCGTTTCCTAAGTTGGGAGTGACCGGGCCCGCGGTAGCAACGCTTACCGGTCGCGCACTGGCGCTGCTTTACCAGTTCTACCTGCTGCAGCACGGCACGGGGCGGTTCCGCATCGCCGTCCGGCATATGAAGCTGAACGGGCGCGAGATGTGGCGCTTTCTTCGCATTTCAAGCGCGGGCATGGTGCAGTACCTGCTCAGCCAGGGTAGCTGGCTCGGGCTGATCCGGATCGTCAGCATGTTTGGAGCAACGGCCATCGCCGGCTACACCATTGCTTTGCGCATCATCAACTTCGTCACGCTGCCCTCCATCGGCGTCAGCAACGCGGCAGCCACGTTGGTGGGTCAAAGCCTGGGCGCGGGCGGGGTCGACCGCGCGCGCTCATCCGTTTGGCGCACGGGGCTCTGGAACTTTGTATTTCTAAGCGCGGCTTGTGTGATCTTTCTTGTGTTCGCCAAACCGATCGCGCATATCTTCGCGCACGAGCCCCAGGCGGAGCCGGTGGCGGTGGAGTGCCTGCGCGTCTTCAGCTTATCGAACCTGTTCTTTGCGTTTTCAGCGGTCTTTCTTCAAGCCTTCAACGGCGCGGGTGACACGGTCACTCCTGCCTATATCAACCTGTTCGGCTTTTGGATTGTGGAGCTGCCGCTGGCCTGGTACCTGGGCGCGCACACGCCCCTCAAACTCAACGGTGTATTCATCGCGGTGCTCTTCGCGCAAATTCTCTCGCTGTTGCTCAGCGGGTATTTGTTCTTGCGCGGCGGTTGGGCGCGAAAGATGGTGTGAGATGGCAAGCGCGACGATTCCCATGCGGCAGGACACAGTTGACACAGTTGAGACAAACATCCCGCTGCGGCTGGACCGCCTGCCATGGAGCCGCTGGCACTTCCGCATGTCCGCCGCGCTCGGCATCACCTTTCTGCTCGACGGCCTTGAGGGTGGCGTAGGCGGCTCGCTTTCGGGAGCGCTCAAGGCCGCCGACACGCTCCACCTCACCGACGCGCAACTGGGCCTGGCCTCGACGGCTTACTTAGGCGGAACGGTCCTGGGCGCGCTCGTCTTCGGCTACCTCGCCGACCGCTACGGGCGCAAGACGCTGTTTCTGTGGACGCTGGCTGTATACGTTTGCGCGACCGCAGCCACCGCCGCATCCTTCAACCTGCTGACCTTCGCGCTGTGCCGCATGCTTACCGGCGCGGGTATCGGCGGAGAATACACGGCGATTACCTCCGCCATCGACGAACTGATCCCGGCGCGTGTGCGCGGGGCGGCCAACTTGTTGATCGGGTCTACTTTTTGGATCGGGGTCATCCTGGGATCGTTGGTCGCGGTTTCGTTTCTTTCGCCCAGCGGCTTCGGTCTGCGCATCGGCTGGCGCTTGGCGTTTCTTTCGGGCATGCCCATCGCGTTCATCGTTCTTTGGCTGCGGCGGAACATTCCGGAAAGCCCACGCTGGCTTTTGACGCATGGCCGCGACGCGGAGGCCGTCCGCGTGATCGAGCGGATCGAGGAAGCTGTAGCTGCCCAGCACGGTCCGCTGGATGCGGTGGCGGGTAGGGTGCGGTTCCAGCGCGGCTCCGGCGATGTGCTGGGCAAGCTGGCTTTGCTCGCGAGCGCGAAGCACCGCAAGCGCGCGCTGCTGTGCCTTGGTCTGGTAATGGCGCAGTCGTTTTTCTATAACTCAGTCTTTTTTTCAAGCACGCTGGTGCTGCTGCGCTTTTACGGCGTCAGCGCCGCGCATGCCGGAGTGCTGTTCCTGCCGATTGCCTTTACCAACTTCGTCGGGCCGGTCATTCTCAGCCGTCTTTTCGACACGATCGGTCGCAGGCGCATGATTTCGCGCAACTTCTGCCTGACCGGTGTGCTTTTCGCCGTGTCGAGCGTGCTGTTCGCCGCCGGGCGGCTCGGCGCGGGGGGGCAGGTCGCTTGGTGGGCGCTTTCCTTCTTCTTCGCCGCCTCGGCGGGCGGCTCGGCATACCTTACGACCAGCGAGCTCTTTCCGCAGCAAATCCGTGCCTCGGCCATCGCAGTGTTTTATGCCGTGGGTACGCTGCTGGGCGGGG
>CAXTUV010000356.1:0-3921 GCA_964247445.1 uncultured Acidobacteriaceae bacterium
AGCACGAGCGTTTGGTGTTGATCGAGCAGCCCGCCGAGATCAGGGTGGACCATCCGAATGCGGTTCGCTGGGAAGCGGTCGAGGCGATCCCGGGGCAGGCGGCGGTGACGCCGAGCCAGCTTCTCGCGGCGGCCCTGCGCCATCGGCCGGACCGCATCATCTTCGGCGAGGTGCGCGACGATGCCGCGTACTGGCTGCTGCAAGCGATGAATACGGGGCACGGCGGAACGCTGTCCACCATTCACGCGAAGAGCGCGGCGGACGCTCTCGGGCGGCTCGCGAACTTAGCCTTGAGCGCGCGCGCGAACCTCAACCACGGATTCATCCGCTCGGAAACGGCGAGGCCATCGACTTCGTGCTCCATTGCGAGCGCGCACCGGACGGCCGCCGCCATGTGCGCGAGTTGATCGAGGTCGAAGGCTACTCGCAAACCGCGCAGTGCTTCGAGACGCGCACGCTTTATCGCGCGGCTTAGCAGAAGAGTTCAACGCAGGATTTGAAAAGGAGAAACACGATGCTGAAAGTGAAGCGTTCCAATAAGGTCACCATCACCTGCTCGCTTGAAGAGTCAACCGTGAAATTGATCGACCAGTATGCGGCCTGTGTGGATGCGACGGGTGACGAGATCATCGAGTCCGCGCTTCAGGAAGTGTTCAAGCGGGACAAAGATTTCAAGCAGTATCGCGAACAGAATGGCGACGCGCAAGCGCCGTCTTCCCTGCGGCTGAAGAAGCCCGCAACGCCGGCAGCCGTGACGAAGAAAGCGCCGCGCAAGCCGCAGCTCGCCATCGCGCAGTGATTCACGCAGCCGGAGGAGGTTTAGGGATGAACCGTTCGCGAAAAACTGGAGCGCTCCACACACCGGGCGCGGTGCGCCCAGGCCGCGGAGTGCGCGGCCGGAACCGCGCTGACGCGCACAGCAGCTTCGCTTCAGGAGCAACAACCGAGGCGCAAGCGGAGTGTATCGGCGGCGGGGCTATGCAAAGCCCGGAAAACGATAAGGCCGTTTCCCGCCCTTCGCACAGCGGGGGATCACGGAGTGTGCGCGCTGGGGGTGGGCATGGAAATGGCGCGACCATGCAAGGCTCGGAAAACGATGAGGCTGTTTCCCGACCCTCGCACAGCCGCTTGCAAAACGCCGGTGGTGCATGGCGTTTCGCACATTCCCACGCCCACCGGCGGCTGCGGCTGTGTGTATTCAGTTTCAGAGTCAAGAACAAGGTCAAAGTCAAAGGCGTTCGCACCGCAGGCATGCCGCGCGAGTGTGAGAGCGCTGAACCGGGCACAGTACGCCCGCTTTCTTCGCTCTCACACGGGGAGGTTTTCCGGCCGCGCGGCGGGTCGTGCTGCGCACGAGGTTGAGTGATGACACTTCACCCCTTCCAGGGTTGGTGTAAGTACCAAATTAGGCAAACAGTTGTTTTCTTCCGTGTTGGCGCGGGTTTCAGCTTGGTTTGCAAACAACTGTTTGCATAAGGCAAACAGTTGTTTGCACGAGTAAGGGAGAGAAATATGGAGCAGGAAAATGAGAGCCGCCTTCGATTGGATGAGCGTTTGCATCGCTCCAGGGGACGCGGCAGCCGCAACGGTACGGCTAACGCGCGCGTGACGAAGAAGGAGCAGGAAGAGCTTGAAAACTTTGCGGTGGCGCAGGGAAAAACCTTGAGCGAGTGGGCGAGGGAGGTGCTGCTGCGCGAGGCGCGCCGCACGAAGAGCGACGCTCTGTTCACGGAGGTTGTCGCGACCAGGATGCTGTTGAACTACGTGCTTCAGCCGCTGGCCTGCGGTCAGGCGATCACGCCGGAGCACTTCGCATCGGTGGCCGCGCACGTCCGCGCGGAGAAGCACAAGCAGGCCGGGGAATTGATGCGGGAGTATGCCGCCGGGGAAGCGAAGGAGTAGCGATGCGGGCGACGTGGGGACGCAAGGAAACGATTGTTCGGCCGCCGCAGTTTCCGGTGTATCTGGCGGGGGCCGCGGTGCTGGCCGCGCTTCTCTTGGGCGGCTTGCTGACCGAGTATTTTTATCTCGGGCAGACGCGGGTGCAGCAGAGCTTCACCGGCACCTACATGCGGGCCGGGCTCGGCGCGCGGCTCGGGTTGAGCAGCAAGTACAGCCTGCTTTACGTGGGCGGAGCCAAGCAGGCGCGCGCCAGGCTCGCCGTTGAAAGCGACTTCGAGGACGGCCCCGCGACGATGCCGAACGGACGCACGTTCGCCTTCCGTCTTTCCCCGCAAGCCCTGAAGCAGGGATACGCTTACTTCTTCTACGCGCCCGCGAAAAGCTACACGGACCAATCGACGGCCAAGTGGCTGAAGGATGCGATGTTCAAGGGCAAAAGCCTCTTGGACATCTACGAGGTTCCCTTGATCGAGGCCGCGCTCTTGGGCTCCGCCCTGCTCCTGCTCGCCGTGCGGCTGGACGCGAAGCGCTTTAAGCAGATGAAGTACGGCCGACGGCTGCGCGGGCCGGAGATGGTCACGCCCAAGGAGTTCACGAAGCTCCTGAAGGGAGACGGGCTCACCATCCAGACGGACAAGCGGGGCGAGAGCATCGGCATCGCGCGCCGGTCCGAGTCCAAGCACATTCAGATCATGGGAGACACGGGCTCCGGCAAGAGCCAGCTTCTCTACCAGATCCTCATGCAGATCGAGTCGCGCGGCGACGCGGCCATCGTGCACGACCCGTCCGGCGAGATGACCGAGCACTTCTTCAGCGCGGAGCGGGGCGACTGGATACTGAACCCGCTCGACGCGCGCAGCCCGTACTGGAGCCCGTCGTTCGAGCTGCGCGACCCGGCCGAGGCGCGCACCGTCGCCGCGTCGCTCTACCAGCCGACGAACGACAAGAAGGGCGAGTTTTTCACGGAAACGCCGCAGAAGGTGTTCGCGCACCTGCTGAAGTATCTGCCGACGCCGCAGCAGTTGGTCGCGTGGATGTCGAACGAGGCGGAGATCGACGCGCGCGTGGAAGGCACGGAGCTGCGCGCCATGATCGCCAAGGAAGCGCCCCAGCAGCGAAGCGGCGTACTCGCTTCGCTCGGGCTGATCGCCGACAGCCTCCGCCTCCTGCCGACCGAGAAAGAAGCGGGAGGCCGGCAGTGGAGCGCGAACGAGTGGTCCGAAACCCGCAAGGGATGGATTTTTCTCACCTCCACCGAAACCACGCAAGAAGCCCTGCGGCCGCTGCACTCGCTGTGGATCGACCTGCTCATCATGCGGCTGCTGACCCCGCCCAAGCCCGGACAAAAGCCCGCATGGTTCGTGCTCGACGAGCTCGCGAGCTTGCAGCGGCTGCCTCAGTTCCACGCCGCGATCACCAAGGGGCGCAAAAGCCTGAACCCCATCGTGTTCACCTACCAGGGCAAGGCGCAGCTGGAGGTGATCTACGGCCACCTGGCCGAGGTGATGCTGTCTCAACCGGCGACCAAGTTCGTGCTCAAGACGGCCGAGCCGAAGGCGGCGAAGTGGGCTTCGGAGCTGCTCGGGGACGTGGAGATCGAGCGGGTGCGCGAGACGGTCGCGGACGGGAAGCGGCAGGGTAAGAGCTACACCTTGGACCGGCAGACCGAGCCGGATGTGATGGGTTCGGAAATCGCGGGCCTCAACGATTTGCATGCGTTCGTGAAGCAGGCGAACTACGTGTCGCGCCTGTCCTTCCCGTACTTCGACCTTCCCGTCATCGCCGAGGCGCTGGTGCCGCGCACCACCGGCGAAAACAATCTTTTCTTCGGCCCGATCACCGTTGCGCCGCCGCCCGTCGCCGCGCCGCTCCAGCCCGCGCCGATGCCGCACCCGGTCGTCAACGTGCAGGCTCCTCCCCCCGCCACTGCCCCGCAGATGACCCCCGCGATTCTTTAACCGGACATACAAAGGTTCCGAAGACGTGCTGACCATCTCAAAACCGCTCGCCGCCGCCCAG
>CAXTUV010000357.1:0-3899 GCA_964247445.1 uncultured Acidobacteriaceae bacterium
GCGCTGCCGAGCGGTTCGGCTTCGCGGAGGGCGAGGCAGGCTGGCGGCGGGTCTGCGCGGCCGTGCCCGCGCTGGGCGAGCAGTTCGCGGGCGCGCGGACATTGCGGGCGTTCACCTATGCGCCGCGCGTGGCGTTCCGCAGCGGGCAAATCGCAGGCCCGGGGTGGGCTCTGCTGCCGGGAGCCGCGGGATTCGTGGACCCGCTGTTTTCAACCGGCTTTCCCCTGTCGCTGCTTGGGTTGGAGCGGCTGGGCGCTGTGCTTGCAGGCGAGTCGAGCTGGGAGCAGTACGTTTGCGGAACGGAACAGGACCTGCTGGCGGCGGGGCGGCTGATCGCGGCCCTGTACGCGCACATGAGCGACTTCGCCACGTTTCGGACGCTGTCGCTCCTGTACTTTGCCGCCGCAAGCTGGGCGGAGACTTTGCGGCGCTTGGGCCGGCCCGCGCCGGGGTTCCTGCTGTGGGGCGACCCTTTATTTGGGCCGGAGTCGCGGGCGGTTTTGGAGCAGGCCGCTGCCGGGCACGTGGACTGCGATCGGGTGTACCGGCTGGTGGCGCGCTTCGATGTCGCGGGCCTGGCAAAGCAGCCCGCCGACGGCTGCTACCCCGTACGGGCCGAGGATTTGTACGCCGGGGTGGGGCTGCTCGGGGCAACACGGAAGGAAATCGCGGCGATGCTCGCGCGGGCCGGCGGTTCCCGGCGGCGCGGCGCGGACGCGGGGCGGCCCGGAGCATCGGCGAGGGGGCCGGCGGTGTTCGGCTTGAGGTTGGCAACGGACTGCTTGCGGCCGCTGGGCCAGCTGACTTCCAAGGCAAGCGGGGACGGCGCGCCCGCGCCCAGGCCGAAGGTGACGGGGAGCTCGGACTGCGACAGGTAGGACGACCCACTCTTGACCATGCGCGTTTGTTGGGTTTGGCCCGCGACGAGGGTCAGCTTGGCCCCGATGCCGTCGCGGTTCGATTGCGCGCCGACCAACCGAACCCGCAAGGCCGCGTTTCTGTTGCCGCCGTCATTGCGCAGCAGGGAAGCGGGGCCGCCGTTGGTGGTCAGGACCAGGTCGGGGTCGCCGTCTAAGTCGTAATCGAGGTACGCCGCGCCCCGGCCCACCACGGGCTTGCGGAACGGCGCGCCCGCTTGCGGGGAAGCGTCGGCGAACTTACCCCGGCCTTGGTTGTGGAAGAGCAAAGGCAGCTCCGCATAGCCGACCGACGGCTGCACGCGGGCGATATCATCGGCAACATGGCCGTTCAGGGCGAAGATATCCGGCAGGCCGTCAAGGTCGTAGTCGAAGAAGAAGGCCGCGAAAGTAAGCGACTTCGCCGAGGGCGGGGCGATGCCGGAGTTCGCGGATAGGTCGGTGAACAGCCCGTCGCCTTCGTTGCGGTACAAGGACAAGCTCTCGTTCGTGAAGTTGCCGATGACCAACCCGGGTCGGCCGGAGTTATCGAAGTCCGCGGCGTCCGCGCCCATGCCCGCCCGCGCGCGTCCGGCATCGGAAAGCGAAATGCCGGACGCGAAGCCGGATTCGGTGAAGGTCCCATTGCCGTTGTTATGGTAGAGCTTGTTCGGCTGCGTATCGTTCGCAACAAATAGGTCGAGCTTGCCGTCATCGTCATAGTCGAGCAGGACGACGCCGAGCGATTTACTTGTCGGGTCAGACAGCCCGGCCTTCTTTGTGACATCCTCAAAGACGCCGTTGCCTAAGTTATGGAACAACGTGCCGCTTTGCCCCTTGTAGGCTTCCGGCGTGCAGTAGGACTTATGCGTGCCGTCAAGCGAGCAGTTCTGGTCCGTGGCGACGGACCAAGTGACATAGTGCGAAACGAACAGGTCGAGTTTGCCGTCGTTATCGTAGTCGAACCAGACCGCGCCGGTGGCAAAGCCGGTACCGCCGACGCGGGCGTGCGCGGTCACGTCGGCGAACCTGCCCCCGCCCAGGTTGCGGTAGAGATGGCTGCCGTCAAGCGCGGCCAGGTAGATGTCGTCGCGGCCGTCGTTGTCAAAGTCGCCCACGGCGCAGCCCAGTCCGTACACCGGCGCGGCCAGCCCGGAGGCGGCGGTGGCGTCGGTAAAAGTCCCGTTCCCGTTATTCCGGTAGAGCGCTGCGGTCGCGTGCGCTGCGGGCCGGCCGGGCCAGTTGGTCCCGTTCACAAAGAGCAAATCCTGCCGACCGTCGCCGTCGAAGTCGATCGCGCACACGCCCGAGCCCATGGTTTCCGGCAGGTATTTCTTGCCGAACGCGCCGTTCTCGTGCCGGAAGTGGATGCCTGCCGGGGCGGTCACGTCAGTGAACTGGACGGGCCCAGCGTACAGGTTGGTCGCGAGCAAGGCTGCGGGCAGGAGAAAGCGGAAAGGCAAGACTGCGGGTTCCTTCAGGTGTGTGAGGGCCGGGGGTGAAGACCCACATCTCAGAAGCGAGATATGGGGCACCCTTTGGTCGGGTGCGGTCGTCAGCCGGCCGTGGCGAGGACGGCGGTTTTCGCTTGGCGGGCATTCCACCAGGACGACACGAACAGCACGGGCGGGCCGACGAGAAACAGCGCGTACAAGGGCGCGTAGATGCTGCTGTGGAGGCGCAGTACGCACTCGACAGCAGCGACGGCAACCACCACCAAACACTGGCCCCGTCGCGAGCGCAGGGTGGTTTTGGGGTCGGTAATCATGAAAAAGATAAACAGCTGGTACTCAGGGCCGGTAATGGGGGCGAGCTCGGCCGCAAGCGGTTCGCCGGTCAGCGCGTGGCGCAGTGCCGCGAACGCTAGGAACGAGGCCACATACGCCGCGCAAATGTGAAAGCGGCGCAGCCGGTACAGGATCGCCGAGCCCAGCACCCAGATCACCGCCATGGCCGCCAGGTTGTTGCCCCACTGAATCGAAAGCGAAGACACCGTGTCGGCGGCGAGAAACAGCACGACGCAGATGGCGAAGTTCGAGGGGTTCCAAAGGTGACGGTTGCGGTAGCGCACCACATACTTTGAGCTGATGGCCAACACGGCTGCCAGGGCATACGGCCACACCGCGGGCGAGCGCAGGAGGATGCCGATAGAGATGCCGCTGATATAGGCGCTGGCGATATTGGGCCACTTGCCGACGATGAGCTTGCCTAGCACGAGCTCGGTCGCGATGGCAATGGAGATGGCAAGTGCAGTCCGGGTCCAGCTTTCCAGGATGCCGAAGGACAGGTTGCCGATAAGCAGGATGAGCGTGATGAACACCGGCGGCACGAACCGGTTTTCCAGCGACAACCAGCGGCGCCACTGGTGCGGTGCGGGCGCGGACGGAAGGCTGATTGCGTGTGTGCTCATTCGGGTTCCCTGACGGCGTTGATTTTGCCGACTTGGGGCTCTGTCAGCGACTGAATCGTACCAGAGGGCCAGCGGATTTGGATACTCTCGATTTGCGGGTCGGGCCCCAGCCCGAAATGTAGCCGCCGGTCGTTCTCGGATGCGAAGCCGCTGCCGCCGGAAACCGTTTGGACCTGAATTTGGCCGTTCCACTTGAGGGTGACTTCGGCCCCGATGCCGCTGCGGTTGGACCGCGTGCCTTCAAGCGAAAACGCGATCCACTTGTTTTGCGGGTTGACGGTGTTGCGGTACAGGAGCAGCGGCCCGCGCTGGTTCGCGACCACCGCGTCGAGCACGCCGCGGTTCCACAGGTCGGCCAGCACCACCGAGCGGCCGTCATAGGTGTCGCGCACGCCGACCTCCTGGGCCGCGCCCGCGAACCGGCCCGCGCCGTCATTGAGCCACACGTGCTTTTGCTGGTAGCCGGAGTGGCTGCGGTTGTCAACCGCGGGCCAGTGCGCGGCGTCCGAGATAATCGTCGCGTTGCCGCCCGCGACCTTGGCGAAGTCGTACCAGTAGTCGCGTTTCCGGTCGAGCGACACATAGCCATTCAC
>CAXTUV010000358.1:0-3886 GCA_964247445.1 uncultured Acidobacteriaceae bacterium
GGCGATGTAGCGGTCGGTTTCCGCCTGCACCGTCGCTTCGTCCAGCCCGGTGTGCGCGTGGAAGTAATCGATCATCTGCGCCCTGGTCCAATGCTTGGAGTGCACCCCGGTGTCGACGACCAGACGCACCGCGCGAAAGATATCGGTCTCGAGCCGCCCGTAGTCGGAGTATGGGTCTTGGTAGAAACCCATGTCCTTGCCCAGACGCTCGGCGTATAAGCCCCAACCCTCGGTGTAAGCGGTATAGCCCGCGTACTTGCGGAACTGGGGCAGGTTCGGCAGCTCTTGGGCGATTGAAATCTGTAGGTGGTGCCCGGGTATGCCCTCGTGGTAGGCAATCGACTCAACGTTCGCGAGCGAGCGGTGGGCGTAATCGTAGGTGTTGATATAGATCGCGCCCGGGCGTGAGGCGGTACCGCTCTTATCGGGAACAGTCCCGCGCTGGTAGTAGGCCGGGGCCTGCTCTTTTTCCGAGTACGCGGGCACCGGTTCCACGGTCAGCTGCGCCTTGGGCAGCAGGCCGAAGTACATGGGCAGCTTGGGGCGCATCGCGTCCAGATCCTTGCGGTAAACCTCCAGCAGCGCTTCCCGATTGGCCGGATGCTGCTTGGGGTCGGCGGCGACGGCAGCGCGGAGGGCCGCGATGTCCTTGAACCCGAGCTTCCTCGCGATTGCTGATAGGGCGGCCTCATCGCGCGCGACCTCCTCAAGGCCGGTTTGGTGAATCTGGGCCGGGGTCCGCTCGGTGGTCGTCGACTGCTTGACCCGGAATGCATAGTAGGCATCACCGTCGGGCAGCGACCATGCGCCCGGCTCCGCGCGGCCCGCCGGAATGTAGGTTTTCTCGACGAAGCGGGCAAACCGGTTGTAAGCCGGCAGCACATCGGTCCGGATCGCGTCCAGCAGTTCCTGCCGGATGCGGGCTTGATCCTCGGCCGGCAGCTTAGCAAAGGCAGGTTTGGCGAGCGGGCGCGCGAACGGAGTATCCTCGGGCTTTTCCGAGGCGATCGCCTCGGTTTGCGTGAGAACTTTTTGGAGCAGAAAACGCGGCGGGGTCCGATGGTCGTCGATGCCGGCCTCGATGGAGGCCGTGACCTCGGAAAATGCACGCGACGCGGCGTGCATGCGCGCCGTCCAGTCGTCGTAATCTTTCGCAGTCGCGAACGGGGCGACTGAAACCAGCTGCGGCAGTCCGATTTGGAGGCCGGCAAATTGGTTCACCGGCTGCTCCCAAGGTTTGAACTGCGCTTCTTCCTGCTGCTCCACCAAGCGGCGGATCAGCAGGTCCCGCGACAGCTGGTCCTGCTCGGGCAGGCCTGCCGGCTCGACCGCGGCAAGGCGGGTGAGAAAACCCTGACCTCGCGCCAAATCGTCGTTGTAGGCCTGAGCCGTGTAAGAGTCGAGCCGATCGTTGTAGCGGCCGTCTCCGGTCGCGGTCGCGAACTCAGGGTTGTGCTCCAAACGATCCTGCCAGTAGTCGGCAAAGATGGTTTGGAGCTCGGCGGCACCGGCCGCTTGCCCTTGCGGGGCGGGCGGAGCTTGGAGAGCGGCGAGCAAAAGGAGCGAAAGCATGGCGCGGCTGCCCCGAGTGTACAAGATGACGCTGCCTCACCGGACGGGCAATAAGCCGAAGAAAGCGTAGCCTTACAACGGATTACCGGATGACCCTTCCGTCTGCCGGGCGGCCTCGGACTCCAGCAGACGATACAAGGTGGAACGGCTGATGCCGAGCAGCCGGGCCGCGCGCAGTTTGTTGCCGTTCACGGTTCCCAGTACCCGGCGGATATGGCGCAGAATGGCGCGATCAAGGTTTGGGTCGAAAGATTCAGGCTCGTGCGGGCCGCCGCCGAAGGGCCCGGAGCGCGGAGGCCTGGAAGCGCGCGGAAACTTTGCCGTCGCCCCAATCTGCCGGAGGCCGGCCTGCTGTAGTTGAGGTGCCTCGCCGGAGCGAGCCGACCATACCGTCGGTACCGTGATGGGAACAGACTGCGCGGCGGGCAAGCAGAAAGCAGACCGGGGCGAGTTCCCGGCTTCACTCAGATCAACCCCGCGCGAATCAGCTCCCGAAACGCCGGATTCCGCAAGGTCGTGGGCGCGCAGCCACTCGCCTGCCGAGCGCAGGGCGGCGGCGGCCAAGGCGGACTCAAGCTCGGCAACATTGCCGGGCCAGGGTCGGGCGAGCAAAGCGGGCATGAGGTCCGGCGCATAGCCGCGTAAGCGGCGGCCGCCGTCCGTCGGCGCGGAGCGCTTCAGGAAGTGTTCCAGCAGAACCGGGATGTCCTCCCGGCGCTCACGCAGGGACGGCAGGGTCAGGTGCACGGAGCCAAGCTCCCTTTGCAGGTCGGCACGGAACTTGCCGTAGAGCACCAAGGGGCGCAAGGCGCGGGTGGTCGAAAGCAGCAAAGCGCGCGGCATTTCCTCCGGCACCCGCCCTTGTGCCGGGTCGGGAGGAGTGAAGCCGGGGCGCGGTCCCGTGCTCCAAGCCCGAAGCCCGCTGCCCTGCCCAAGCCAGCCCAGGAGATGCAGCAGGCGCGCTTGCTGTTCCAGGCTCAGCGCATCGATACCGGCTAGGTAGAGCGTACCGCCCTTCACTTCGCGCAGGAGCGCCGGGAGGTCGCTTGCCAGCGCATCCTGTGCCGTGTGAGCGACGAATGGACCTGTGCGGTGCGGAGAAAGCTCATGGAGCGTGCGTGCGGCCAGCCGTTTGCCCGTGCCGCGCTCGCCTTCAAACAAGGCCAACCTTGCATGGCCGGCCAGGTAGCGCATCTGTAGAAACAGCCGTTCCATCGCGGAGCTTCGGCCCACCATCGTGCCCAGGCTGTATCGACTGCGCGCCAGTCCCAATCCGGAACCCGGCTTTTCTTCCGCGAACCCATTGCCTCCGTTGCCGTGAAGCGCGGGCGCGCTCGGCGCGACCCTCGGCACCACCCGGTGTAATCCCATGTCCACAAACCCCTTGTAGCCCCGCGCTTTCGGTGTCTCGCAGCAGGGCGTTATAGGGTGTATCGGCGAAGGAAAAGAAAAGATGAGCGGAGTTGGGACAAAATTTAAGGCGCGACGACGGAGGGAGTCCGCACCCGCGAGGAAGGCTGGTCCGACGCGATGACCCCATCACGGATGGTCACGACGCGGTGGGCGTATTCGGCGATGTCCGGCTCGTGGGTGACGACGATGATCGTATTCCCACGCGCATGAAGCTCGTCGAACAGCGTCATAATCTCGTCGCCGGTCTTGGAATCGAGGTTGCCCGTCGGCTCGTCGGCCAGGATGATGGAGGGCCGGTTGATCAGGGCGCGGGCGATGGCCACGCGCTGCCGCTGGCCGCCCGAGAGCTCGTTCGGGCGGTGGTCCATGCGCTGGCCGAGGTTTACCGCGACCAGCGCCGCGCGCGCCCGCTCCAAACGCTCCGCCGCCGGCGTGCCGTTGTAGATCAAGGGCAGCTCGACATTGTGCAGGGCCGTCGCGCGGGCCAGGAGGTTGAAAGTTTGGAAGACAAACCCAATCTCCTTGTTGCGGATGCGCGCCAGCTGGTCATCGTCGAGTTCGGAAACCAGGTGCCGGTTGAGCAGGTACCGGCCGCGGCTCGGCGTGTCCAGGCAGCCGATCAGGTTCATCAGCGTGGACTTGCCGGAGCCGGACGGACCCATGATGGCGACGTATTCGTTGTGGCGGATTGATAGGTTGATGCCTTGGAGGGCATGCACCGCCTCTTCGCCCATTTGGTAGGTTTTCCAAAGATCTTCGACGGCGATCACTTCGCCTTCGGGCCGGGCTGCCCTTTGCGCTTCGGTTTGTTCGCGGACCGCTGCCATGCGCTGATTCTATGATCCTTCCTCGCCCTTGGGGGCGAGCTCGGCCTCGGATACAGGCTTGACCTGCGTGTCGT
>CAXTUV010000359.1:0-3879 GCA_964247445.1 uncultured Acidobacteriaceae bacterium
CTGCAGCGGCTCCAGCACGCCGCCGATGCCGACGCCGCCCGACAGGTGGACGTTCTTGCCGACCTGCGCGCAGGAGCCGACCAGCGCATGCGAATCGACCATCGTGCCCTCATCCACAAACGCGCCCACGTTCACGTACGCGGGCGGCATCACGACCGTGCCTTTCGCCAGGTACGCCCCGGCCCGCACCGATGACCCTCCGGGAACGACGCGCACCCCGTCCTCCGGGCGGAACAGGCGCGCGGGGTAGGTGTGCTTGTCAACAAAAGGGTGGAGGGCGGAGGGTGAAGGGTAGAGGGTATAAGGCACAGCCGTGCCTTCCATTTGCCCCAGGCGGAAGCCGAGCAGGATACCTTGCTTGACCCAAGGGTTCACACGCCAGCCCAGGTGGGAGGTGGGGTCGGGCTCGGCGGCGCGCAGCTCGCCCGCCTCCAGCGCGGCGCGCAGGCTCAGGAAGGCGTCGAGGGCGTGTTCCGGGGGAGTGTCCGCTGCGAACGCGGCTTCGATCCGCTGCTGGAGGGCTTGGGTGTCGGTCGGCATGTCTGTTTCTGTTTATCAGAAACTAGGGCGGGGCGAGCAGTCCGCGCTCTCGCGCCAGCCCGAGCAGACGCTCCCGCGTGGCCGCGCCGACCGGCAGCATGGGCAGACGGTATGTCTCGTGCAAGCGCCCCATCGCGGCGAGCAGCGCCTTCACCGGTCCGGGGTTCGGCTCCAAAAATAGCGCCAGAACTAGCGGAAACCACTTTTGATTCAGTGCCCGGGCATGCGCCCAGTCGTTCGCGAGCGCGGCGTGGACCATCGTCGCGAGCTGCCCGGGGATTACGTTGGAAGCAACGGAAACCAGCCCCGCTCCGCCCACGCCGAGCACCCCCAGCGCCATCGCATCGTCGCCCGCGTACACCCGGAAGCGCCGGGGAACCAGGGTCAGCAGCTCGGTGATCTGGGCAAGGCTGCCGCTCGACTCTTTCACTGCTTCAATATTTGGGTGCGCTTCCGCGAGACGGGCGATGGTCGCCGGCTCCAGGTTGACGCCCGTGCGTCCTGGGATGTTGTAGAGCACCAGCGGCACGGGCGCGATGGCCCGAGCCACGGCCGCGAAATGCTCGAATTGCCCCTGCTGGCTGGGTTTGTTATAGGGCGGGCTCGCGGAAAGGATCGCGCTGACGCCCGGCACGCGGGACGCCTTTTGAGCGCGCTCGACCGCTTCACGGGTGGAATGGCTGGTGGCCCCGGCCCATACGGGTACGCGCCCCGCGGCCTGCTCGGCCGTTGTCCGGATGACCTGGAGCCACTCACCGTGCGTCAGGGTCGGAGTTTCGCCCGTGGTACCGCAAGCAACCAGCCAGTCGATTCCCGATAACTGGCCGCGCTCGCCCATTTCCGCAACGGCGCGGGGCGGCCCGATCTGCCAGTCGACAAGCGCCCGAAGGGCCGGCTCGTCCACGGCGCCGTCCGCGCGGAAAGGGGTCACAAGCGCGGTGCCGCAGCCTACCAAATCCATACCTCGCCAAGTCTATACCGGGCCCGTGTGCGCCGAAATGGGACGGCTTTCCCAAAACAGGTTTGACTCGCCGGAAAATCCGCAGCCGCCCTATGCGCGGGAAATCACACGCCGATAAAGGCGTTGTAAGCGGGAAACCGACGAGGGAGCGCGTCATGATTTCGGTAGTTATCTTGACCAAGAATGAGGAAAACGACATCCGCGCGTGCTTGGACTCAGTTTCGTTTTGTAGCGACGTGCACGTGTTTGACTCCTTTTCGACTGATCGCACGGTGGAGCTTGCCCGCACTGCAGGGGCGCATGTGCTGCAAAGACGGTTCGACTCCTACGCGGCGCAGCGCAACGCCGCGCTGGCCGCTTGCCCCTTCAAGTACTCGTGGGTGTTCATCCTGGACTGCGATGAGCGCCTGAATCCGGCGGTATGGGAAGAAGCCTGCGAGGCTACGGCGTCCGCGCCGGACACAGTCGACGCCTTCCGCATCCGACGCGACGACCACTTCCTGGGCCGGCACCTAAAGCACACGCAGATGATGGCCTTCTACACACGCCTAGTGCGGGTAGGCCGGGTGCGCTACACGCGCTAGATCAATGAGGTCTTGCTGGTGGACGGGGAAACGCGGCAGCTCAAGCACAGCTTCGACCACTGGTCATTTTCCAAGGGCCTCGACCGCTGGTTTGAGAAGCACAATCTGTATTCCTCGATGGAGGCACGCATCTGCGCGGAGCGGAGCTTCAAAACGGATGTAAGCTGGCGCACGGCACTGTTTCACAGGGATTTCCATACGAGGCGGCGCGCGCAAAAGGCAATCTTCTACACACTGCCGGCGCGACCGCTGCTGCGCTGGGCATACCTCATGTTCGCCAAAGGCGGCGTACTCGATGGTAAGGCGGGCATGATCTACGCCACGCTGCAAGCCGTGTATGAGTGGCAGATCGTGCTGAAAACGCGCGAGATGCTGGAGCGCGAAACGCTTGTCGGAGGATAGAGCCATTTAGACTGGGGCTGCGATGCTGTCCGTGTTGATCATCACGAAAAATGAGGAGCAGGACCTGCCCGGGTGCTTGGAGTCGGTCAGCTGGTCGGATGATGTGCACGTGTGGGATTCGTTTTCGACTGATCGCACGGCGGAGCTGGCGCGTGCCGCGGGGGCGCAGGTGCACCAGCGGGCGTTTGACTCCTACGCTGGGCAGCGCAATGCGGCCCTGTTCGGCGCTGCGTACAAGCATCCGTGGCTTCTGATCCTCGATGCCGACGAGCGCGCCAACCCGGCGATGGCGCAGAAGGTTGCGGAGCAAACCGCTTACGCTCCGCCCGGGGTCGACGCGTACCGCCTGCGCCGCCGCGACCACTTCCTGGGCCGCTGGCTCCGGCACGCGCAAACAACGCCCTACTACATCCGGGTGCTCCGCCTGGGGCGCGCGCGTTTCCGGCGGGAGATCAACGAGGTCGTCGAGGTGGACGGGGCTGTGGTGGATTTGCCCGATGCATACTTCGACCATTACCCGTTTTCTAAGGGCTTGACGCACTGGGTCGCTAAGCACAACGCCTACGCGAGCGCCGAGGCGGTCATCGTCGCCGAAAGCGCATTCGCGGGCGAGGCTTCCTGGCGCAAAGCCCTGTTCGCGCGCGACTTCAACGAAAAGCATGCCGCGCGCAAGGCGGTATTTTATTCGCTGCCCGGGCGGCCGCTCCTGCGCTGGGCATACCTCATGGTCTACCGGCGCGGCATCCTCGACGGGCGCGCGGGATTTGTGTACTCGACCTTGCAGGCGTTTTACGAGTGGCTGATCGTGCTGAAAACAGCGGAACTTAGGGAGAAGGGGGCAGTGCGGCCGGATGTTCCTGCCGTGCCCGGCGTGCCTGCGCGGGCGGAGGGAAACCGGTGAGCGCGGACCTGCTGCAAGAGCAGGAAATGCTCGCCGGCGATCCGACCCTCAAGCCGGCGTACTCGGTGGCGAACCGCGCCGCCCGTCTGCTCTGGGGCGTGGTGTATGCGCTGCTGTACCGCACCTCCCCGCGCCCCTTCCACGCCTGGCGGGCATGGCTCCTGCGGCTGTTCGGCGCGAAGCTTGGCGCGAAATGCCACTTCTACCCGAAAGGCCGCGTGTGGGCGCCGTGGAACTTGGTCTGCGAGGATCGCGTTTCGCTCGCCGACGATGCCGAGCTGTATAACCCGTCACCGATGTTTCTGGGCTCGCATGCGATCGTCTCGCAAGGCGCGTACGTGTGCGGGGCCACGCACCTTTATAACTCCCCCGAGTTCACCCTTGTCTCCGCGCCGATGCGCCTGGGGGCGTACTCCTGGGTCTGCGCGCGCGCGATCGTCTCCCCGGGGGTGAACCTGGGCGTGGGCGCGGTGCTGGGGTTGGGGGCGATC
>CAXTUV010000360.1:0-3870 GCA_964247445.1 uncultured Acidobacteriaceae bacterium
GATAATGACCAGCCAAGCGCCGATGATCAAGACCGCGAGCGTCAATACAATGCGGCGGCTCCGGCGGTCCCCGGCGGAGGCTTGCTTGGAAAAGCGTTTGCCGATACCGATCTGCCCGGCGATCCCGATGAAAAACATTGCAGCCCCGATGATCAAAACCAATGTCGCCATGCGCAACAGCCTCCCTGCATGCTCCCTTGGGATGCGGGGAGCGTCCTCCCCGCAATTTACAATAGTGTTGTGACGAAAAGCTCCCGGCTCGCGCAAGGCATTTGGCTCCTCCTCGCTGTGTTCACGCTGGCGCAGGGCTTGCGGGTTGCATTCTCAGTCCCGGCGGACGCGGCGCAGGGCGACCTGAGCCGGGTGTTTTACTACCACTTCCCTTCCTGGATCGGGACTTCCGTCTTTTTCGCGCTGAACCTCCTCTGCTCGATCTTGTACTTAGTTTGGCGGCACAGTAAACCCGCACGCGCCGCCAAGGCGGATGCGCTCGCGGTTGCCGGCGCGGAAATGGGTGTGGTGTTCTGCACGGTCGGCCTGGTCACGGGCTCGCTGTGGGGCCGCGCGGCCTGGGGCATTTGGTGGACCTGGGATGAACGGCTCACCTCGACCTTGATCCTGTGGCTGATTTACCTCGCATACCTGCTGCTGCGGAGCTTTGCCGAAGGGGCGTCCATGCGGACGCTGGCCGCGGTGATGGCGATCTTCGGCTACCTCGACGTACCGCTGGTCTACATGAGCACGCGGTGGTGGCGCACCCAGCACCCCGCGCCGGTGTTCGCCGGCGGCCCGGGTTCGGGCGTGGACCCGAGCATGCTCCCGGCGATCTGGTGGAACATGGCCGGTTGGCTCTTGTGGGGCGGCTTTGTCGCGGCCCTGCGTTATCGCACGGTGTTGCAGCGCGAGCAAAACCAGGCCGCCGCCACCGCGAGCCTGCTGGCACAGCCTCCACGAGGCCTGCGTATCCCCTCGCTCTCGGAAGGCGGCCCGGTGTGAGCGGCTTTTGGACGACATACACCAGCGACATGGCCCACCGTCATGTGCTGCTCGCTTACAGCTTTGCCTGGGCCGTGCAGCTTGGGTATCTCGCATTTGTCTTTCTGCGCTCGCGTCGACCCTAAAGCCGTACACTGACAGGGTGAAGGGAGCTTCCCAACCATGCTTGTTGTTATGAAACTGCACGCCACCGAAGAGCAGATCGCGCGGGTGTGCGCGCAGATCGAGCGCTTGGGCTTGCGCCCGCATCCGCTGCCCGGCGCGCAGCGCACCGCTATCGGCATCACCGGCAACAAAGGCGAAGTGGACCAGTCCTCCATCACCGAGCTGCCCGGCGTCGCTGACGTGATCCGCGTATCCAAGCCGTACAAGCTGGTTTCGCGCGACGTGAAAGAAGAAAACACGATTATCCGCTTCCCCGGCACCGACATCACGGTCGGCGGGCGCGAGCTGATGATCTGCGGCGGCCCGTGCTCGATTGAGTCGCGCGAGCAGGCCTTTGCCACCGCCGACGCCGTGGCCTCGACCGGTGCGCGCTTCTTTCGCGGCGGCGCGTACAAGCCGCGCACCTCGCCCTACGCCTTCCAGGGCCTCGGCGAGGAAGCGCTTGCGATCATGGCGGAGCTGCGCGAGCGCACCGGCCTGCGCATCGTGACGGAAGCGATCGACCACGAGGCGCTCGACCTAGTCGCCCAGTACGCGGATGTGATCCAGATCGGCGCGCGCAACATGCAAAACTATTCCCTGCTGCGCGCGGCCGGCCGCAAGCGCATTCCCGTGCTGCTCAAGCGCGGCATGTCGGCGACGCTTGAAGAACTGCTGATGTCGGCCGAGTACATCATGAGCGAGGGCAACTATCAGGTCATTCTGTGTGAGCGCGGCATCCGCACCTTTGCCGACCACACCCGGAACACACTCGACCTGAGCGTGGTGCCGGCCGCCCAGCAGCTTTCGCATCTGCCGATCGTGGTGGACCCGAGCCATGGGACGGGCAAGCGTGATAAGGTCCTCTCCATGGCGCGGGCCGCGGTCGCTTGCGGGGCCGACGGACTGCTGGTCGAAGTACATAACACGCCCGACCGCGCGCTGTCGGACGGCGCGCAGTCGCTGTACCCCGACCAGTTCCGGCAGCTGGTGGACGAGGCCGAGCAGATCGCGGCCATCGTCGGCCGCAGGGTTGAACGGAATGCCTTTGCGGGGCCTGAGGCGGTTGGGGTTTAGAGCGCCTGTCCGGGAAAAAAGCCGCGCTTTCCGGCGCGGCTTCTTCATGTGCGCGCTCCTGCTCGCCCCGGGGTGCCGCAGCGCACGCTTCCCTGAATACCCGGCGGACTATCGCGAGTTTGCATACGTCGCCAACTCAGGCAGTGCCACGGTCGCGGTCCTGGACCTGGTGCATATGCGGCGCGCAGCGCTGCTCGCGGTTGCGCCTCGCCCTGTTTCCCTGCGGGCGAGCAAGATGCGCAATGAGGTGTACGTGCTCAGCCAAGGCAATGCGCGCGGCGAGGTCGCAATTATCGACGCGGAGCGGAACCGCGTGGCGGCGCGCTTGCCGGTCGGCGCTCAGCCGGATGCGCTCGCGCTTGCGCCCGACGGCGGGCAGGCGTACGTAGCCAATGCCGGTTCTAATACAGTCTCCATCCTTGATCCAATCCGCCGGCGTACAGCGGCGATCGGCAGCGGCGGCCTCCGCCCTTCCGCGCTCGCAGTCTCGCCCGACGGGAACACGCTGGCCGTGGCCAACCAGGCAAGCGGCAGCGTGGCCCTATACGACCTTCGCGAGGCTGCCCTGCCCCGCCTGCGGGGATCATTTCCAGGTTGCGCGGGCGCGTCGGCGCTCGCCGTCCTCCCCGACTCCTCAAAGGTGTTCGCGGCCTGCGAGGGCTCGCGGCAGGTGATGGCGCTCGGGCTGCGAAAGCCCGAACTGAATACGGGGCAGGGTGGGCTCGCGAGCGAGCAGCACGACCGCCTGCTGGCCATGCTCGACGCGGGCGACGCGCCGTCGAAGCTGGTGCTCAAGCCCGACGGCGGCGAAATCTTCGTGCTCAACCGCGGCTCGGATTCCATCTCGGAGATCGCGACCGGAGCGAATGAAATCGGCGGCGCGTATGCGATCGGCAAGGGCCCATACGCGGGCGTGGTCAGCGCCGACAACGGCCTGCTGTGGGTGACAAACGAGGCCGCGGACACAGTCGCCGTGTACTCGATTGATGACGGCAAGCTGGTCAACACCGTCCATGTGGGGGCAGGCCCGGGGCCGCTCGCGTTCTCCGCCGACGGCCACCTGCTGCTCGCGGCCGACACCCGCTCCGGCGACGTATCCGTGGTCCGCACCTTTGAGCGCAACCTGCGCCGCGAGCCGGTCCTGGGCACCCTGTTCACCCTGCTCCCCAGCGGCTCCGCCCCTGCCGCCATCGCGGTGAAGGCCTTCCGTTTGCGCCGATAAGCCGTGCTAAAATGCCGTTAGGCGCGGAGAGTTGGCAGAGCCCGGTTGAATGCACCTGACTCGAAATCAGACGTAGTCGAAAGGCTACCGGGGGTTCGAATCCCTCACTCTCCGCCATGCGTTTGGAATCAGCAATCGAGCCGCGCGGCTACCATCGCGACTACCGAATAGCCTGACGGCAGCCGCCCATTCGCTCAGCCTGTTTTTGCCGCCAACGGCCGCCTGCGGCCGCAGTTTGCCTTCATCGCCGGGCAGGCGCAGCACCATCCCGGAAGCCGTATATGCCCTGCGCTATGCCGCAGGCGGGAAGCGCGTGTGGAAGGACGTCGGCTCGGTGCAGCAATCCTCGATTACGATGATTCGATAGCTCAGATCGACAGCTTCTAGAACTGTTGAGAGCACGACTCCACTCGTGACAATGCCCAATAGGA
>CAXTUV010000361.1:0-3864 GCA_964247445.1 uncultured Acidobacteriaceae bacterium
GTGTACCAGATTACCCATCGGGCGCTTGATTTGGGCTACACCGGCTTGGCGCTGTTTCTGCCGGCGCTGCTGTTTCTGCTGCCGGGCGGCCATGTTGCCGACCGCTTTGACCGGCGCACTGTCGTGCTGGTCTGCTATGCGCTGCAAGGGCTGTGCACGTCGCTGCTGCTCGGCTATTCCTGGGCCGGAACGCCGTACGGGGTGTTGCCCATCTACAGCGTACTTGTCCTGGTCGGTACAAGGCGGGCGTTTTCCGGTCCCGCGTCTTCCGCGCTGATCCCGCATCTGGTGCCGAAGCAGGACTTCGTCAATGCTGTTACCTGGGGTGCGTCGGTGTTTCAGATCGCCACCGTTGCCGGACCCTCGGTCGGCGGCCTCCTCTACACTCTCCACGCAGTCACGCCGCGGCTCGCCGGGGGCGGCATCGTGTACCTGTTTACCCTCGCGACGCTGTGCTGGTACCTCGTGCTGGTCGGCATGCTGCGGGTGCGCGTGGGCCGCTCGGAAAAGAAAGCGACCTCCTGGCATATGCTGCTGGCCGGGGTCCGCTACGTGCTGCGGACGGAGGTGCTGCTCGGCTCGATCTCGCTCGACCTGTTCGCGGTGCTGCTGGGCGGCTCGGTCGCGCTGCTGCCCATCTTCGCTCAAGACATCCTGCACACGGGCCCGCGCGGGCTGGGTTTGCTGCGCGCCGCGCCGGGAGTGGGGGCACTAGCGGTATCGCTGTTTCTTACTTTCCGACCCATCCGGCGCTCGGCGGGGGCGCGTATGCTGGTGTGCGTCGGGCTGTTCGGCGCGGCAACGATTGTGTTTGGGCTGTCGCGGTCCTTTGCGTTGTCGCTGCTGGCCTTGCTTGCCACGGGCGCGGCCGACATGGTTTCGGTTGTGATCCGCTCCTCCATCCTGCAACTGGCGACGCCGCTCGAAATGCGGGGCCGGGTGTCGGCGGTGAACGCGCTGTTTCTGGGCGCTTCCAACGAGCTCGGCGAGTTTGAAAGCGGGCTGACCGCGCACTGGTTCGGGACTGTACGCGCCGTGGTGCTCGGCGGCATTGGATCCGTAGCCGTCACCGGTATTTGGGCTGTCGGCTTCCCGCGCTTGCGCTCCGTGGGCGCGCTGTCGGCGGAATCGCTCGTGCCCAAGGCGGTCGAGGAAAACGCAGTCGACACGGCCGTGCTCTGAGTGGAAACCGCAACTCAGCGGCTTGGGGCGGGTTTGCACCCGTGGCTGCGCGTGATCGCGGATCGGCGCAGCCCGGAAAGGAACCGCATGCGCCGCGTTGCCCCAAAGCTGTGTTTCGCGACTTTACTGGTCGGGTTATACGCCGCGCCTGCCGTGCCTAAGCGCAGTCAAGCCGAGGATGCGCGCGTACTGCGCGTTCTGGACCGGATGACCTTCGGGCCGCGCCCGGGCGAGGCTGCGGCGGTGGAGCGTATCGGCCTAAAGCGTTGGCTGGCGGAACAGATGCACCCGGCCGCAATCCCGGACGGTGCGCTCGAAGCGCGCATGGCTGCATTCCCGGCGATGACGCTCCCGCAAGCGGAGCTCATGGAACGCTTCCCCGACCGGCAAAAGCTGCGTGAAATTGAAAACAAAGGTTTGGCCCTTCCCGGCGACCCCGTCGAACACGCGATCTACGCGGATGCCCTCCAAGCGCAGGCCGAAGCGAAAGCCCGCAAGGAAGCGAAAGACGGCGGTGCCGGTGAGCCGGCTGCAACCACGCCCGTTGATGTGGAAGCAATTCTTGCCATGCCTCCCGACCTCCGGTATGCCCGCATCCTGTCGCTCGCGCCTGGGCAGTTCGTCGCCTTCCGCGCGAATCTTAAAGGCGCGGATCTTGCGCGTTTGGCGGACGGTTTAAGCGCTGCGCAGCTCGAAACGCTGGCCGCTTTGAGCGGGCCGCAAAAGGTGGTTGAGGACGAAGTGCTGGGCTCGCGGCTGGAGCGCGATGTGTACAGCAATCGCGAGATAGAAGCGGTGATGACTGATTTTTGGCTCAATCACTGCAACGTGTTCCTGCATAAAAACAGCTATACCCCGTACCTGCTCGCGAGCTACGAGCGCGATACGATTCGACCGCATGCCCTGGGCAAGTTCGAGGATTTGCTGACGGCTGTCGCCCAAAGCCCGGCCATGCTGGTGTACCTGGATAACTGGCAAAGCATCGGTCCGGACTCGCCCGCGGCCCGGCGCGGCGGCAAGGACAAGGGCCTGAACGAGAACTACGCGCGTGAACTGTTGGAGCTGCACACCCTGGGCGCGCGCTGCGAAGCCTCAGCCGCGCACCCCGCGGCAACGCTCCCGCAGGAGTGCGCCGGCGGCTACACGCAGCACGATGTGACCGAGGTCGCCGACGTGTTGACCGGTTGGACGATCGCGAAGCCGAACGAGGGCGCGGCGTTCCGCTTCGAGCCGCGCCGCCATGAGCCCGGGCCGAAGCAGGTGCTGGGTCAGGTCATCCCGGACAGCGGTCAGGTCGAGGGTCTCGCGCTGCTGTACAGGCTCGCGAACAGCCCCGCGACTGCTTATTTCGTCTCCCAAAAGCTGGCTGAGCGCTTCGTCAGCGATGCCCCGCAGCCCGCGCTGGTCGATCGCATGGTGAAGACTTGGAAGAAAACCGGCGGCAGTATCGCGGCGGTTTTGGAAACCATGATTGATTCCAAGGAGTTTCAGGCAGCGCCTCCAAAGCTGAAAACGCCTGAGGAGTTCTGGGTGTCCGCCCTGCGAGCGAGCGATGCGGATGTGACGAATGCCCCGGCAGCCGCGCAAGTGCTCGGGCGGCTCGGGATGGGGTTCTATGGCGCGCAGCAGCCGAACGGCTATGCGTGGACGGCCTCGCCTTGGGCGAACTCAGGGGATTTGCTGGACCGCCTGAACTTGGCTGTGCAGTTCAGCGCCGGGCATGTGAATGGCGTTAAGCCGCGCTGGCCCACACCGCCAGCTGGTGCTCAGGAGCGCAGCCTGGAGGCGCTGCTGCTGGGCAGCTCGGCGAGCGAGCGCACCCGGGCCGCCGTGTTCGCGGCGGCTGCATCGCCCGCGCCGGTTGAGCCGGAAGAGAGCAAAGGCGTGCGCAAGGCGGCTTTCCTGCTTGGCGCGTCGAGCCCGCCCGCGCAAGCGCCGGCGGACCCCGCAACCGTGCGCATGGCGGGTCTTCTGCTCGGCTCGCCGGAGTTTCAGCGGCGCTAGAGCGTATTGAAGGGAGAGGCGACATGGAAAATTGGAACTGCGACACACGGCAGCGCCGGCTTGGGCGCAGGGCGTTTCTCCGCAACGGCGCACTGGCATTGTTCGGCACGGCGGCGGTACCGGCGTTTCTCACTCGGAGCGTTCTCGCGCAAACCGCCGCCGGCGGCAAGAAGCTGGTGGCGGTTTTCCAGCGTGGTGCCGCCGACGGGCTCAACATCGTGATCCCCTTCCGCGATCCGGCCTACTATGCCATGCGGCCCTCGATCGCGGTCGCGCAAAGCGCGGTGCTGCCGCTCGATGACACCTTCGGCCTCCACCCTGCGATGGCTTCGCTCAAGCCGCTTTGGGACGCGGGTAGGCTCGCGCCGATTCATGCCGTGGGCTCGCCCGACTCCACGCGTTCGCATTTCGATGCGCAGGACTACATGGAAAGCGGAACGCCGGGCGTCAAATCCACGCCTGACGGCTGGCTCAACCGCGCCCTCCGGAGCGAGCCCGTGCCGAACGCCTCGCCGTTTCGAGCCGTGGCCTTGGGCGCGCAAGTGCCGCGTACCCTTGCAGGCTCCGCACCCGCGGTCGCGCTCGGCAATCTCGGCGACTTTCACGTTACCGGGAACGCCAGTGCATTTCAGTCCATGTACGACGCCTCCTCCGATACGCTGCTGCACGGTACAGGCC
>CAXTUV010000362.1:0-773 GCA_964247445.1 uncultured Acidobacteriaceae bacterium
GCCCTAACCCGCCCGTCACGGAAAGCTTTCTTCCGGGTGCGCTTTGTCCGCTTCGCGCATCCAGTCCATCCAGATAGGCAGGGCGGCCTTTGCGCCTGTTTCGCCTTCGCCGAGCGAAATGCGCGCATCGTAGCCGACCCATACGCCGCAAGTGACGGAAGGGGAAAAGCCGAGAAACCAAGCATCCGTGGCGCTTGTGGTGGTGCCGGTTTTGCCCGCTACCGGGTGCGCGAGCACTTCGGCTTGCGCGGCTGTTCCGCCCGGAGCGGTCACCGCGCGCAGGAAGCGCACCATCATGCGGGCGGTTTGCGGGCTTGCGGCGGCGGTCGCGCCGGTATTCTGCTCCAGTGCTACAGGAAACCCGTCCGCGTCGGTCACACGGCGGATCAGATGCGGGGCGACGCGTAATCCGTCGTTTGGAAAAGCCGCGTAGGCGGCTGCCTGCTCTTCCAACGTGATCTCGACCGCGCCCAAGGCCACAGGCAGGTATGGGGGGATACGCGCGGTGATACCGAACCGGTGCGCCACCTCCGCGATGCGAGGCATCCCGAGCGCCGCCGCGATGCGCACGGCGGGGATGTTGCGTGAGTCGGCAAAGGCGTGCTCCAAAGTGATCTCGCCTAAAGTATTCCCCTCGAAATCGCGCGGCACGTACCCGCCGAAGCTCGCCGGGGTATCGAGGATAGTCTGCTCGGGAGTCGCCCCGTCCTCGACCGCCGTCGTGTACACAAAGGGCTTAAAAGACGAGCCGACTTGGCGGCGGGCGTCCGTAG
>CAXTUV010000362.1:786-3859 GCA_964247445.1 uncultured Acidobacteriaceae bacterium
TCTGGGAAACCGCAAAGTCGCGCCCGCCGACCATGGCCAGGATGCCCCCGGAAGCATTGTCGAGCGCCAGCAAAGCCCCCTGCGCGCCGGAGTCCTGTTCCAAGCTCGCGTGCCAACCGTCGGGTCCGTGGGTCGTGAGCCGCAGGTAGACAAGATCACCGGGCTTCGCGGGCTGCGACAGGCCGGTCCAGGCCCAGTCGGCGGGCGCGAGCAGGGCTTCTTCCCGCCCTACCCTCGCCCGCAGCGCGTCCCGGCTCGCGCTCAAGATGACTCCGTGCACATACGCGCCGGGAGCGAGCGCGGCGGCCCAGTCCGGATGGCGAAACCTTTCCGGGGCGGCGGTACGCGGGAGCGCGCCGTCCCAACCGCGTCGGCGCTCATACGCGGCCAAGCCGTCGAGCACGGCACGATTGGCCGCTCGCTGCAAGTTCAGGTCCATCGTCGTGTACACGCGCAAGCCCGCGCCCTGGGCTGTCTCGGTGCCAAGCGAGCGCTCCAGCTCGCGCCGAATCGCCTCAACAAACCAGGGCGCTTCCGAAGGGGGCGGCGGCTCAATCTCCAGCCCGAGCGGAGCTCCCTGTGCCTCGGCGGCTTGCGCCGCGGTGACGTTGCCGCCGGCCCGCATGGCGGCCAGAACGAGGTTGCGCCGGAGCAGCGCGCGATCAGGGTGCGCGGTGGGCGAGAACTCCTCCGGTCCCTTGGGCAGACCGGCCAGCAGCGCAGCCTCTGGCAAGGTGAGGTTCCGGACATGCTTTTGGAAGTAGTATGCGGCTGCCGCTTCAAAGCCGTAGTTGCCGTGGCCCAGGTAAATCTGATTTGCGTACAAAGTGAAGATCTGCGGCTTGGTGAAGGAGCGCTCGATCTCGATGGACAGCAGGGTTTCCTGGAGCTTGCGCCCGGCCGTGCGCTCGTCCGACAGAAAGAGATTGCGCGCCAGCTGCATGGTCAGCGTGGACGCGCCCTGGGCTCGTCCGTGGGAACGGAGATCGTGCCAAGCCGCGCCGACCACCCGAAATGGGTTGACGCCGAAGTGGTGCTCAAACCCGCGGTCCTCGATCGCGATCACCGCGTCGCGGAGCACAGGCGGAAATTGCTCATAAGGTACGGGGATGCGCCGCTCGAGCGCGAACGTCCCGATGCGGTCGCCGTGAAGGTCGACCAGCTCAGTCGCGCGCAAAGGTGTGTAGCGTTCCAGCTCCGCCACCTGCGGCAGGTCGACGGAATCAACCAGAACGAGCCCGGCAAGCGACCCGCACAGCGCAGCCAGAATGCAAAGCGCGGTGAACCCGACCCGGCGCAACTTGCGGCGGCGCACGGCAGGCTGAGCAGTGCGACGCGCCTGGGCAAGCGCCGGGCTCAGCTTTGCTTGCTCTTAAGCACGTCGAGCGCTTTGTTCAGCTGATCATCAATGCGGGGATGGTTGGTCGTTGCCGCGCCATCTGTTTCGTCTTCCTCTGCCAGGAACTGATCGATGGAGAGTGAAACCGGGATGTTCGGCTTCACCGCGTTTTCTTGAATCGGCTTGCCGTCGGGCGCGTTGTACTTCGCGACAGATAACAGCAGAGCCGCGCCGGAAGGCATGTCGATTGTTTTCTGTACTGTTCCTTCACCGAACGTGCGGTCACCGACCAGATCGGCGCGCTTGGCGGCGAGCAAGGCGGCGGCGGCCAGCTCCGACGCGCCGGCGGTTCCATGATTCACCAGCACAACCATCGGCGCGCCGGTGACGAAGCTCTTCGCGTCCGCCGTGAACATTTGCGTCGGCACCTTTTGGCCGCTCAGGCTCGCAATGGCTCCCGATTGCAGAAAGGCATTCGCCAAGCGGATACCCTGCTGTTCGTCGCCGGTCGCGACCTCGCGCAGGTCAAGCAGGATTTTCTTGCCTTTGGCGGCCTTCAGCGCGGCCTCGACTTCCGTGACGCGCTCGCGGGTCAACACACCGGGCTTCAGGTAGAGCACGGTTCCGCTGTCATACTGCTGGGTAGCCAGGGCGGGCGCGGCGACCGCCCTGGCTACCCAGCGGCGACCGCGGCGCGCACCAGCTTCTTCATCACCGGGTCTTCCTTGCCGGGTACGATCAAGTTCATGGCGACGGGGGTACCGGGCTTGCCCGCCAGCAGCAGCCGGATCATGGCGATGGAAAGGTCGTGCGTCGACTTGCCGTCAATGGTTTCCACGACATCGCCGTCGTGAATCCCGCCTTTATCGGCCGGGCTGCCGGGAAGGATCGAGACCACGGTCGCGTACCCGAAGCGCTTGTCGACATGCATGCCGAGGTCGGCCGTGGCACCGGCGGACGCGGCGAGCTGCGCCTTGTAGTTCTTATACTCAGGTGGGGTCAGGTAGCTGGAGTCGGCGTCGAGCGACTCCAGCAAGCCGTGCAGCGCGCCATCAGTTACTTCGGGCAGGCTGGGCTGCACGACGTAGAAGTTCTGAATCTTGCGCAAAACTTCTTCATACACACCCATCTGCTTGTAGGCGTCAGTGTCAGCGGCAAAGCCGCCGGCGCGCACGCTGGTAGGCAGGGTGGCACCGACAAGCACCAAGAGAGCGATGACAACGGCAAGACCAAATGCGGAGCGCTGAACGGTTTTGGACATGAGAACCCTGACTAATTTTCAATACCGACTATACTCCTCGGTCAGAAGGCTTAAGGAATCCCTTTCAGGGCGGAACGCCCTACCGCACCGCAGGCCCGACCTGCTCGATGCGCCACACCGGGCCGCCCTCGTAGAGCTGCCCTTGCTCGCGCACAAACGTGGGCGGCTCCCCCTCCTGGATAAGGAACTGAATATCCTTGGGCTGCTTGCCGACCACCGGGGCGATGACGCCCGCGACGCCGCCGATCTCAAAATGGCCTGTAAACTCCTGCGCCTTCTTTGCATTACCCGCGCGAAACGGCACCTTGCCCGCCGGCGTGATGCCGAGGTGCACCAGGCGCAGAGAGGTGGTCCCCACAAGCAGCGGGAGGTCGGTCTTCGGGGTTGTCGGATCAAGATTCAGGACGAGCGTAAGAATAAGCGCGTCGGCCAGGTCGGGGGGCAGGTCCATGTGCTGGGTTTCCGGCTTGCCG
>CAXTUV010000363.1:0-3853 GCA_964247445.1 uncultured Acidobacteriaceae bacterium
CTCGAGGAAGGCTTTGACGCGGGCGCGGTCGGCTTCTTCGCTTCCCTGCTCTCCGTTGTTTTGCTGCTGCAACTCAAATGGACCAACCCGGTGTGGCACGCGCTCCCGGAGCTTGGGTTTCTTCAGTTCCCTTGGCGGCTGCTGCTGCCCGCGAGCGCCGCGGCTGCGCTGCTGGTCGGGCTGGCCTTTCCGGCGCGATTTCGATATGCACGGTTTGCGGTCGCCACCGGGCTGGTCTTTGCGGCGGGCATGGCGGCCTGGGCCGAATGGACGCGTTTCCAGCCCTGTGATGATGAGGACACCGTGGCCGCGCACCTCCTGTTCGCCGGCAGCGATGCCGGGTTCGCCGGGACCGACGAGTACGCCGCGGCCGGAAGCGACAACGGCGAAATTCAGCAAGGGCTGCCGCGTGTTCGCCTTCTTGCCGCGCCGCAGGCTGACTCCACCGACGCGAACCCGCCATGGAAGCCGAACCGGGGCGTGGGCGGGGCCGTGCAAGTCCAGAGCTGGAATCTGCACGGCTTTGCCGTCCGCGTGCGCGCGGACCGGGCTGCATATGCGGTGTTGCGGTGGGAGCGCTTCCCCGGCTGGCTGGTACGGGTCGACGGCGTGCCGTGCGGCGCGCGGTGCCCTCTTCGCGAGGACGGGCTGCTTACCGTCCCGGTTACACCCGGGCGTTGGAACACGATTACAGCCTCGTGGCGCACGGCGGAAGACGTGTGGTGGGGTCGCGGCCTGACCGTCTGCGGCCTCCTGGTGCTTGCCATACTGAGCCGTCCTCGCTGGACGGTTATGATGGGACGGAAATGACGACCTCCGCTTTTCAGATCGATGCCGTAGCGGTGCTGCGCTCGGCGGCCGAGGCAACCGATGGTGCACTGGAAAGGCTTTTGCCGCCCGCTGATGCCGTGCCGAGCTCCATCCATGCCGCCATGCGCCACACGGTATTCGCAGGCGGCAAGCGGATGCGCCCGGCGCTCGCGATGGAAGCCGCGCGGGCGATCGCGGGGGAGCTGCCCCCGGGCGTTGAAGAGCTAGGCGCGGCCATTGAGATGCTCCATACATACTCACTGGTCCATGACGACCTGCCGGCGCTCGACAATGACGACCTCCGGCGCGGCAAGCCGACGTGCCACGTGGTTTTTGGCGAGGCCATCGCCATCCTCACAGGCGACGCGCTGCAATCGCATGCCTACCAAGCGCTGGCGCGGCTCCGCTGCCCGGCGGGAGCGCGCGGCGAGATCATCCGGCTGATCGCGGAAGCTACCGGCACCGTGGACGGCATGATCGGCGGGCAGGTGATGGACCTCGAAAGCGAGCACACCCGGCCGACCCCTGCCCTGGTGGAAGCCGTGCACCGCGCGAAAACTGGGGCGCTGATTCGGGTCAGCGTGGCGACAGGCGGCTTGTACGCGGGCGCATCGCCGGAAGAAACCAAGGGACTGACCGAATTCGGAGGCAAGGCCGGACTGGCTTTCCAGATCGTCGATGACCTGCTTGACATGACACAAACCTCCGAAGCGCTGGGCAAGACGGCCGGCAAGGACCTGGCAAGTGAAAAAGCGACCTGGCCCGCGGTCTTCGGCGTGGAGCAGTCGCGACGCGATGCGGAGCGGCTCAAAGGCGAAGCGTTCGAGGCTTTGCGGCCCTTCGGGGCCAAGGCGGACGGACTGCGGGCTCTGGCGAGCTACCTGGTGGAACGCACGCATTAACCCCAGCAACACACCGACCTGCATCGGTCTTGAACGAGCTGAAAGTTTAAACTGGGTGTATGCCGCTTAACCAAGAGGACGTTTTTACTGCTCTTCGCGATGTGAACGACCCGGAGTTGCCTGTCAATATCGTGGATCTCGGGTTAGTTTACAAAGTAGATGTCGCGCTCGACCCGGACGCGCCCGGCTACCTGCCCCGGCATCGAGTGGCGGTTGAGATGTCCATGACAACCCAGGGCTGCCCGGCCCACCACATCATTCTGGAACAAGTGCGGAATCGGCTGGCGGGCATGCAAGAAATCAGCGAGGCGCAGGTGGATCTAGTGTGGGAGCCGGCTTGGACGCCGGACCGCATCAGCCCGGCGGGGCAGAAAAAGCTCGGCATCGCGACGGGATAAAGCATTTTCACAGCCGATGTAACGAGGCCCAGTCCTCTACATGCGGTTTCTCCGTCAAGAAAAGCCGCACCTCACTGGTATCGGGGGTACATCACGGTAGCTGTGAAAATGCTCTAGTGCTTACATGCCCGCCTGCTTTGCCATGACCTCACGCAGCTTAGCCGCCTGCTCGCTCAACCGCTCGAGAAAGCCTTCCGCGCGGACCAGAAAATCCTGCCCGGTGCGGATGTGGCCCGGCAGCGATGCCCAAAGCTCCTGCGCGGCTTGCGGGCGCTCCAGAACTGTACCCACCGCGCCGGCGGCGGCGATCGCGAGCGCCTGCCGCTTACGCCCGCATACCAGAAGCACCGCGCCCGCGATCAGGGTAATGGCCGCCAACTGGTGCGACCAGTGGATCTCCTCGACAGCCTTGAGCGGCTCTCGGCTTCCGGTTTCAGGGGTAAAACGGGACAGGTCCATAGTTCTGCTCCTCAAATCTGTTTTGGGTACGATGCGGAGCAGGCCGCAGAGGACTGCCCCCGGCGTAGAGCAGTTTTCCTGATGCTGTGAAGCGTGGATGTGAACAGCAGCCCACCCCACTCCAGACCCTCAGGAAAGCTACCTTAATCGAGATCGAAGTCGCGTAAGGGCCGCTCGCCGGCGGGCGACTCTTTCGCTTTCCTAACCGCTTCGGCGAAGCGCTTGGCCAACACGTCCTCCTTGTTGCGCTCTTCCTCGACGGCTTGGCGGAACAGCGACTCCTTGCGGCCTTCGCCTTCGCGCATCGCCTTGGCCGCGGTCTCGAAATCCTCAAAGGTGCGCTTGCGCGGCGCGGGCGTATGCGCGATAACGGCCCGGGTCGCGGGGTCGATGCGGAGCAGCCCGCCGCATTCGGGGCAGGCCACCTCAAAGCTTGCGTCGCGTTTCGGCATCCTCGTGCTTCCCTCAGAGCATGATGGGTTTGTGGCCCGGGCAAGGGTCGCCCGCCGCCTCGACGGAAGCTGTGACTAGCGCTTCCCCATGGCGGGCGAGCGCGGAAGCCGCGCCTTCGGTTCGTTCCTGCAAGTGGCCGTCCGGGTATACGGCGCTGTACAGCACTCGGACGCGCTTACGGATGCTCGCGTCCTGCTCCAGCTCGCGGCGGGCGGCAAGGCGGCGCAGCCGGTTCATCTGATAGCG
This sequence comes from uncultured Acidobacteriaceae bacterium, assembly GCA_964247445.1. Taxonomy (GTDB): domain Bacteria; phylum Acidobacteriota; class Terriglobia; order Terriglobales; family Acidobacteriaceae; genus EB88. The sequence goes on from CAXTUV010000363.1 coordinate 3,269, forward strand.
CACCTTCGAGGCAGCCACATCGGCGGAGCGGCCCAGCTCCGGGTCAAGTGCCCGCATCCAGCCGGTGAGCTCGCCCAGTTCGGTAAACAGCGCATCGGCCGTGGATTTGAGCTTCTGCTTGCCCTCGAACGGCATGGCGCGCGCGCCGGCACGCTGCGTCATCTCCTCGACAGGTGTGCGGAAGATTTCGGGCAGGTCGATCCCGTCCCGCTCCATCGTGAGGCGATCGCGATGCTCCAAAATCGTCGCGCTCAGGCGAGGCAGCACCGGCGTGACGCGGCCTAGGATATGCTCGTGCAGCACCCCGTTCTGGGCGAAGTACGCGATCTCCGCCGGGCCGCCGATGTAAGCCGCCGTGGGCAGGATCGCGTCCTGAAACACAGGCCGGAGCAGCGCGTTTGGGCTCAGGCACTCGGGCTCGCGTTCGAGAATGCCCAGCAGATCTTGCGTGGAGTACGTGATCCGTCCCGCGGTCCAGCTGCCGTCGGGTTTGCGCCGGAGCGGCTCGCGGCTGTGTGGATCGTTTTCGGCGTCGCCCTGGATCAGGAATAAAAGGCTCGCGCCCGGTTTCACCAGTACCTGCCG
>CAXTUV010000364.1:0-3819 GCA_964247445.1 uncultured Acidobacteriaceae bacterium
ATCTTAAATAGGGTCGGGCCGAAATGCGAGCCTTCGGGGGTCTCCGGTGCATCTCCGTAGCCACTAAGGAAAACGCGGATGACGGATAAAGAGCTGTTGGACCGAATTACGCGGGCTGAAGGCGAGCGGGCGGGCTTCAAACAACTAGTGCGGGAGACCGGCCTGCGCGGCGGTGAAGAGCGCCGGGATTTGATGGAGCAGCTGCTGCGGCTCACCAAGCAGGGGCAGCGCATCCCGGCCGAGCGCGGCCGTTGGGCTGTCGCGCGCGCGGGCGGCACACGGGAAAACCTCATCGCCGGGCGGCTTTCCATCCATCGCGACGGGTATGGGTTTGTGCGGGTGTCCGATACCTCCGGGGTCGATGTTTTCATCCCAGCGCACAGTACCGCCGGTGCCATGCAGGGCGATCAGGTGCTGGTCGAGGTTGGGTTCGGCCGCGACCCAAACCGTGATTCAGACCGCCGGGAAGGGCGGGTACTCCGTGTGCTCACGCGACGCAACCCCACCATTGTCGGCATCTTCCACTACGCGCGCGACGAACGGGCCGCCGGGCATCGCGTGGTCGCGTTTGATGAAAAGATCACGCAGCCGGTCATCATCCGGTTCGACTCGCCGCTGCCTGAAGCCAAAGCCATGCTGCGCACCCCGCACCGCGTCCTGGGCGAGGAAGCAGCCCTACAAATCGCAACCTACCCCGACCTGGAAGGGCTGGTGGTCGACGTAGAGGTAACGGAGTGGCCGACCGATGCCAGAACGGCGCGCGGGCGCGTCATCGAGGTGTTGGGGCGGCAGGACGATTTCGGTGTCGATGTCGAGATGGTCATTCGCAAGCACCAACTGCCGCGCGTGTTTCCGGATGGGGTGCTGGCGGAAGCCGCAAAGGCGGCAAGCGACGAGCGGCAAGTCACTGCGGCGAGGCGGGACTTTCGCGACCGCACGATTGTGACGATCGACGGCGAAACCGCGCGGGACTTCGATGACGCGGTTGAGGTGCGCGCGGTCGATGACGGGTGGGAGCTTGATGTTCATATCGCCGATGTCGCCGAGTATGTGCAAGCGGGTACGCTGCTCGACCTGGAAGCGCGGCTCCGGGGCACCAGCGTGTACTTTCCGGACCGCGCCATCCCCATGCTGCCTCAGGAGCTCTCGACGGGCATCTGCTCGCTCAAGCCGGACGAGGACCGCTTGGTGCTCTCCTGCCTGATGCGGATTGACGCGCGCGGCGAAATCGCGAGTTTTGAGGTGTGCGAAGGTGTGATCCGGTCCGCCCGGCGCATGACTTATACAGCAGTCGCGGCGTGCCTGGACGGGAACACTGAAGGCTATGAGGCGCTGGCACCCCGGTTTGAGGAGATGCAGCGTCTGGCACAAGCCCTGAACCGGAAGCGAGTCCAGCGCGGGTCTATCGATTTCGACTTGCCCGAGCCCGCCATCGAGTTCGACGAGCAAGGCGCGATGCAGGGGGTTCGGCGGGCGGAGCGCAACTGGGCGCACCGGCTTATCGAAGAGTTCATGCTGGCGGCGAACGAGTCGGTTGCCTCTTGGCTCTCCTCGCATGCCCCCGCGCTCTACCGCATTCACGAGAAGCCGGACCCGCGCCGGATTCTAGACTTCGAGGACATCGCCGCGGGTTTTGGATACTCACTCGGCATCGGGAACCTGCCGGTCAAGCGCTTCGCGGCAAAGAACGAAGGGCGGGAGCGGCGAGGGGCTGCGCATCCGGGCCGCGCGCGTACCGCGCATGAGGTGCCGGATGAAATCCCGGTGACCCCGCGCATGTACCAGCAGCTCGCGCGACGGCTTGAGGGTAAACCGGAGGAGCGCATTCTCCACTACCTCATGCTGCGCTCGCTCAAGCAGGCACGATATGCCGAGGAGAACGAAGGCCATTTTGCGCTCGCGGCTTCCTTCTACACGCATTTCACCTCGCCCATCCGGCGCTACCCGGACCTCATCGTGCACCGGGTCGCGAAGGCGCTGCTGCGCGCCGGGGTAAGCGGGCAGGGCGAACTAAGGCTGGGTGAACCCGCGGCCTTTGACGGCGCGGAAGGCCCGGTGCCCCTGACCGAGCTGACCGCGATCGGAACCGAGTCAAGCGAGACCGAACGCCGCGCGGACGCCGCGGAGCGGGAACTGGTGGAGTGGAAGAAAATCCGCTTCATGGCCGGCAAGGTCGGCGAGGAGTTCGACGGCTTGATTCTGAACGCGACCAAGTACGGCTTGTTCGTCGAACTTACCGATCTGTTCGTCGAGGGCCTGGTCCCGATAGGCTCGCTGAGTGAGCTCGACGGCGACCGCTATACCTACCGTGAAAACACCCGCGAAATCATCGGCGAAGTATGGGCGCGCCGGTTCCGCGTGGGGCAAAAAGTGCGAGTCCTGCTGGAGCGGGTCAACGCAGTGGAGAAGCGGCTGCTGTTCGGGATCATCCTGTCGGAAGGAGAGCAAACCTCCAAACCGCGTCTAGCGAGACCGGGAAAGAAGCGCAAGATCCCCGCGCCGAAAGGGTTTGGGAAAAAGAAAAGGCGGAAGTAGGTTAAGGTACTGTACGGAAGAAAGTAGCTAACGCGGGCTGAAGGGCGTAACGGAGCTGCTTAGATCCTTCCTATTCGTTTTCCACCTCGATGGGATCGCTCATGTAATCTTCAAAGCGTGTACGGGCGAGATGTTCAAGCCGCCTGGCTTGCGTAACCAGAACTCGGCGTAACCCCGGGGAGACATCGCGCTCGCTGATAACTTTTGCAAGGTTGGCAATTGTTCCGGCCCGCCTTGCGATCCGCACATCGGGATGTTTTCGCGCTTCAAACAAATCTGCTGGAATGATCCGTGCACGGATTGAGGGCGGCAAAGAAATGGCATCAGCTTCAGCGATGTCCTTCTCATTTAAGACGGCTTGATAACGGGAATGAGAAAGAACGTGCTGAAAAACAGTGAACTCCGCCGCGTTCAGAACCTTTGTGGCTGTTTGAGCAGACTCATTTTCTAAGTCCCATAAAGACCACATCTCAATGTCCGCTACTTCAAATGGATCGAGTACATTCATCGCGACAGCATCCGTACGATGATTCGTCAAATGCCGGCGTATAAGGACTCGCAACTTCTCTTTCGTCTGTCCTACGTAAATTGGTTCACCATCATAATCGTAGAAAACGTAGATACCGAATTTAGAATCACCTACTCTGTGACCTTTGGTATCCATCTGATCCAGTGCTGAAGCGATTGCGGCTCGGATCGCTCCGACATCGGCTGGCACACCTAGTCTAGACATGGGCGAGTAGATCGCACCGAGCCTGTGCGGCTTGCGGTTCCAGGCCGGACTCCAGCAATGGGCGCAGCAGGTTTCTTTCAAGCCAGGAGACGGCGGGCACAGCTAAACCATCGCCCGAAACATGGTAGGCCTGATTGGCGTTCGCGGGCAGCTTGTAAGTATCGGGTAAGCCCATCAGCCGGGCCGCTTCCCGAGGGGTGAGCAGCCGCGAGAGAACGGCCGCTCCGTCGACCTGCAATACGATTTGGCGGCTTGAACCGCCCTCGGGCGTCCGCAGGCACCCGCTCACTCCATCGAAGCGGGCCTCGGTGCGCTGCACTCCTTGCCTGGTTCGACGATACGCAGTCCCAAGCATGCGACTCCCGGGTTGCCGGCAAAGCTCAATTTTTGCGCGGTTCGTCTCGGACATCATCGCAAGAAGCCGGGTCGTCATTTCGCGAGAATGCCACTCCACCGCCTCCTCGGGCTCCAGCACATCGGCAAGAGTACCGGACATGGGAGGCGGCTGCGGCAGACGCCACCAAATCCACGCCTCCCTGAGATTTCTAGGC
>CAXTUV010000365.1:0-2399 GCA_964247445.1 uncultured Acidobacteriaceae bacterium
CTCTCGTGCACAGTTGCCCCGGGGAGCATGCTCGGTCTACTGGGGCCAACCGGCGCGGGCAAGACCTCCAGCATCCGCATGATCACCGGGATTACGCTGCCCGATTCGGGCCGGGTCTCGCTATTTGGGCAGCCCTGGGCGCGGGCAAGTTTGCGGAGGGTCGGCTACCTGCCGGAAGAGCGCGGCCTCTACCGGAAGATGACGGTGGCGGACCAGCTCGTGTTTCTCGGCCGGATGCACGGCCTGAAACAGGCTGAAGCCCAGGAACGCTCCCGGCGCTGGGCCGCCCGGCTCGACATCGACGGCTCGCTCGGCAAGAAAACCGAAGAGCTCTCGAAGGGCATGCAGCAGAAAATTCAGTTCATCGCGGCACTGCTGCACGAGCCCGAGCTGATCATCATGGATGAGCCTTTTTCCGGCCTCGACCCAGTGAACGCGCAGCTGCTGGAGCAAACCCTTTTGAACTTGAAGCGCGAAGGCCGGTCCATCCTGTTTTCCACGCACCGCATGGATCAGGTGGAAAAGCTGTGCGACGCGATCGCACTTGTTCATGGCGGCAAACTGGTACTCGAAGGCGGCATGCGCGCGGTCAAGAGCCGCTACCCGCACGACCGGGTGCTTTTAAAGGTAGAGGGCGAGCTGCCCCCGCTCGCGCACCCCGCGCTGGCCGAGTGCAAACAATTTGCCGCGCAGGCTGAACTGCGGCTGCGGCCCGGGGCCGATCCTCGACGGCTGCTCTGCGACCTTCTCGCGCAAGGCCTGACCGGCACGCACTGGGAAATCCAGGAGCCGACGCTCGAGGAGATCTTCATCCGCACCGTGGGGAGCCATGTCGATGCTTAGCGAGTGGAAGCCGACGCTGGAGCAAGCCTGGCTCGTAGCCGCGCGCGAGTACCGTGAACGCGTACGGTCGCGCGCCTTTCTGCTCACCACCCTGTTCACGCCGGTTGTGTTCGCGCTGGTCTTCGGCGGCGGCTCTCTCGTGGCCTCGCATACCAACGCTGAAGAACGCATCGTGGTCGCCGGGGACGACCCCGCGTTGGCCTCCGCGGCGGCCCGGGAGCTCAAGTCCCTCGATCACGGTCCATCGAACGTGGAGGTGATTTCGCCCGTGACCCCGGCCGCGCTTGCCGGCCTGAACCGCCGCATTGAAGCGAAAGACCTGAGCGGCTACCTGCTGCTCCGCCAAAGGGCCGAGGCTGTCTATGTTTCCGGGTCTGCGGTCAACCTGTCCGGCTCCGGCATGATGTCAACCGCGCTCACCCGCGCCGCGGCGCGGAGCGCCCTGCTCGCGCGTGGTCTGCGGGTCGACGAGGCCGACCGGCTGCTCCAGCGCGTTCCCGTGGCTACCGAGCAGGTCCGCCACGGCCGGGCGGTCGCGTCCGACAGCAAGCGCGGCTTTCTGGGAGCGTATTCACTGGTCGGGCTGCTTTATTTTGTGGTCCTGATCTACGGCATGAATGTAGCGCGTTCGGTTGTGCAGGAGAAGACTTCCCGCATCTATGAAGTGCTGCTCGCGACGGCTCGGGCCGACTCGCTCATGCTCGGTAAGCTGCTTGGGGTCGGCGCGGTCGGGCTCACGCAGGTGGGGGCCTGGTTTGTGCTGCTCGGCATTTTCGCCGGGTCGAGCCTCGCGGCGAGCTACGGCTTGTCCGGCGGTTTGCCGGCACTCGGACTGCGGCCCGTGCTCATCGCGTTTTTTCTCATCTTTTTCCTGCTCGGCTACTTGTTTTACAGCGCGCTCAGCGCGGCCATCGGGGCATTTGTCGGGGCGGAGCAGGAGCTACAGCAGTTTTCCTTCATCCTCGTAGCGCCGCTGATGGTTTCCGTGTTCCTCATGAGCTACGTGCTGGACAGTCCCGGGTCGCCCATGGCTGTCACCCTGTCGCTCATCCCACCGTTCACGCCGATGATCATGTACCTGCGGCTGTGCGCGCAGACGCCGCCCGTTTGGCAGCTTGCTCTCTCGATCGTGCTTCTTATCGCAGCTATCGCGCTCGCCGTTTGGTTCGCGGCGCGCGTGTACCGCATCGGCATCCTGATGCACGGCAAGTGGGCGACTCTGCCGGAGGCGCTGCGGTGGCTGCGGGCGAGCTGACCGCGCCCGATTTACGATAGCCGGAGATGCCCCCGCTTTCCCTTTCCACAGAACTCCAGTACGTCAAGGGCATCGGTCCGAAGATCGCGGAGTCGCTCAAAGCCAAGGGCATCTGCACGGTCGAGGACCTGCTGCACCGCTTGCCTTTCCGGTACGAGGACCGCCTGCACCCCGTGCTGTTTTCGGAGCTGCGCGCGGGCGAGATGGCGTCCGTCATCGGCGAGGTGCGGGGGAGCGTGCTGCTCCAGACCGCGCGCATGCCGATCTTTGAGCTGACTGTCGGGCAAGCCCTCAAAACCCT
>CAXTUV010000365.1:2409-3792 GCA_964247445.1 uncultured Acidobacteriaceae bacterium
GTGCATGTGGTTTCGGGGCACTTATTTAAAGGACAAGTTTAAGCCCGGGCAGCTGGTGGTGGCCTACGGCAAGGTGGAGGCCTCGCGCTCCGGCAACGGCTGGAAGATGATCCAGCCGCAGGTGGAAATCCTGCCCGACACAGCCGAGGCCGACCTGGTGGAGGTGGGCCGGATCACGCCGGTGTACGAGTCACTCGGCGGCCAGCGCTTGACTACGCGCTGGGTGCGCCGGATCATGCATGGAGTGCTCGCGCAAATTGGCGAGCAGCTGCCGGAAACCCTGCCGGGCGGCTTGCTGACAAGGCTGGGCCTGCCGGGACGGGGGCGGGCGCTACAGGAGGTGCACTTTCCCCCGGCGGGCACGCCCATGTCGCTGTTGACCAGCGCCCGGACACCCGCGCAGCAGCGGCTCATCTTCGAGGAGCTGTTCTTTCTGGAGCTGGGCCTGGAGCTGAAGCGCCGCAAGCAGCGCGAGCAGACCGGCATCGCGTTCGCGACCGATGAGCGGGTGCGGGCGGCGCTGAGGAGTGTTCTGCCGTTCCATCCGACGGGCGCGCAAAAGCGCTGCCTGGCGGAGATCGCCGCGGACATGCGCGAAGCGAAGCCGATGCGGCGGCTGCTCCAGGGCGATGTGGGCTCGGGCAAGACGATTGTCGCGCTCCAAGCCATGCTGATCGCGATCGAAAACGGCTGCCAGGCGGCCTTGATGGCCCCGACGGAGATCCTAGCGACCCAACATGCGCTGTCGGTCCGCAAGCTGCTGGAGCGTGCCGCCGGACGCACCTATCGCGTGGTGCTGCTGACCGGCTCGCTCGACCCGGCGCAAAAGCGCTGGAACCGGCAAAGGATTGCAAACGGGAGTTCGCCATATTGGGTTTGGTGGTTGTCTCCGAGCAGCACCGGTTCGGGGGTTAGCAGCGGTTCCGGCTGATGAAGAAGCCGGGCGATGCGGAGCCGGACCTGCTGGCAATGACCGCGACACCGATTCCCCGGACGCTGGCGTTGACCCTCTACGGCGACCTGGAGGTGAGCGTGCTCGACGAGCTGCCGCCGGGCCGCACGCCGATCGTAACCCGGCAGGTGCGCGAGGAGCGCGCGGACGAGGTGTGGGGGTTTGTGCGGCGCGAGGTCGAGCGCGGGCGGCAGGCCTACATCGTGTACCCGGTGATCGAGGGGCCGAAGACCGATCAAGCGGAGCTGGACTTCCCGGCGGCGGCGGAGCCTGCCCCACCGAAGAAAAGCACTGCGAAAAAGGCGAAAGCACCCCTGTTCGCCGGGCTGCCTGAACCGCCCTCATCCCCGCCCGCACCCGCGCCGTCGAGCCTGAAATCCGCAACCGAAATGTTTGAAGACCTGCGCCACGGAGCACTCGCCGGCTTGCGG
>CAXTUV010000366.1:0-3756 GCA_964247445.1 uncultured Acidobacteriaceae bacterium
AACTATTGAAGCAGTGAAGATGCTGCGCGCCGCCGACCCCGCGCGCTACCAGCCCGCCCCTGGAGTCGCTTACCCGCATTCGCAGTTCGGCGGGAGCATGCGCCAGATTGCACAGCTGCTCAAAGCCAATCTCGGCGTTCAAGCCGCCTTTACCGATGTGGGCGGCTGGGATACGCACCAGCGCCAAGGTGCGGCGGAAGGCCAGCTCGCCGGGCGCTTGCGCGACTTCGCCGATACGCTGGCCGCGTTCCACCGCGACCTCGGCGACGAGGCCGACAACGTCATGGTCGTCACCATGTCGGAGTTCGGCCGCACCGCACGCGAAAACGGCACCGGCGGCACCGACCACGGCCATGCCAACGTGATGTTCGCGTTGGGCGGCGGCGTCCGGGGCGGACGCGTGTACGGGCAATGGCCGGGGCTCGCGCCGGAGCAGTTGCACGAGGGCCGCGACTTGGCCGTGACTACGGATTTTCGGCGCGTTCTGGCTGAAGCCGCAGGCCGGACGCTGGGGACTTCAAGCCCGGCTCAGGTTTTTCCCGCTGTCCAGCTCGGGCCGGAAAACTTTCTCCATTTCAGCCGTGCTGTGTGAACGGTAGCGCGACCGCTTGCGAGCAGCGGCTGGGTTGCCGAAGCAAACGGCTCGCTGCGTACACCTTGACACGGGGAAGGCGCGCGCGTAGCGTGAGGCGTTCCCTCCAGCACTCTCCATGACACCTGAACGGAAGCCGCGCTCGACCGCACAACTGATCCTCACGGACCCGCAGTTTCTTTTACCGCTCGGCGTGCTGTTGGCAGGCTTGGGTTTGCTTCTCGGGCTGCGATGAGAATGGAATCGCGGCACGGCCTAGGCGTGGTTTGCGGGCTGGGCGCGGGCGTTTGGCTGGGCGCGGCGGAAGCGCCGACCAAGCTCGTCAACTCCGGCCTTTCGCCATTTGCCGTCTCCCTGTGCATGGTGCTTGGCGTATTTACCGCACGCTGGACCTTTCCCACGCTGTTGAAGGGTACCGGTTACGTGATCGCGGATCTCCGGCGCAAGCCGCACCTGCTGCCATGGGCGGTGCTCGCGGGCTGCTTGTGGGCAGTTGCAAATACGCTCACCGTGTTCGCGGTGCGCGATGTCGGTCTGGCTATCGCTTTCCCTTTGTGGAATGCGAACTCGCTTTTCGGCCTTCTGTGGGGTTGGCTGCTGTTCGGGGAGCTGCGGGGCGCTTCCACCTCGACCGCCGTGCGCGTAACCGGGGGCGCTGCGGCGATTGTCACGGCCGCCGTCCTGCTTGGGTTGAGTACGGCTCACGGCGGCGCGGGCAGACCGACCCATGCAATGCACGGCATTCTAGCGGCTCTGGGCGCGAGTCTTCTGTGGGGCACCATGTACGTGCCGTACCGCAAGGCCTACATCAGCGGCATGAACCCGCTTTCGTTCGTCACCGTATTTACGGTGGGCGAGGTCGGTGCGATGCTTGCCTTGGTTCTCGCGCTTGACGGCGGCGTGCATGCGCCCGTGTTCCACTCGTCCGCGGTGCGGCCGCTTCTATTCTGGTTGTTCTTGGGCGGGTTTGTATGGGTCGTCGGCGATCTGCTGCAGCAGTTCGCGACCAAGTATCTAGGCATCGGTCGCGGTATCCCGCTTTCTAATACCAATCAATTATGGGGACTTTTATGGGCAGCCCTGGTGTTTGGCGAGCTGCGCGGCGCATCCCGCGCGCAGCAAGCCATGGTGATCGCGGGCTCGCTCGTGATGATTCTGGGTGCGCTGCTGATCGGCTCCGCCGCGGCCGGGGCGCGCGAGCAAACCTCCACACACCATGCCCTGGCGCGGGAGTGTGACCGCTACGGCATGAACTATGGGCAGGTACTCAAGGAGTTCGCCGGTGACGCCCCCGGGGCGACAACAGGCCGGCGTCGCTGGTGGGATTACGCCATCGTTACCGGTGCCGTTGCGATCTTTCTTACCCTCGGAGCGCTGGCAGCCAGACCTGCTTTTCCGTTCGACCTCCGGTGGGTGATCGCGTTGGCTGTCATCATGCTGGCTGCCCTTGCGGCCTGTGGGGCGCTGCTGCGCCGCGAAACCGACTTCTCCTGAGACACTTATTTCGTGGCGATCCGGCTCCAGGACATCGCGAACGATGTCGGCGTTTCCAAAATTACTGTATCCAAAGTGCTGCGGGGCAGCCCGGATGTGGGTGAGGCAACACGCCGCAAGATCCTCAAGCGCATGGAGGAGCTTAACTACCGGCCGAATTACCAGGCCCGCGCACTCGCCGGGGGGCGCACGCACTCGATCGGCTTGATTGTGCCGGACCTCGTCCATCCTTTTTTCGGCGAGGTGGCACGCGGCTTAAGCGCCGTGGTGCGGCAAAGCGGGCGAGTGCTGCTGCTGAGCTCGTCCGAGGAAGACCCGCAAGTGGAGCTGGAACAGGTAGAAGCTTTGCTCCGGCGCGGGGTGGATGCGCTGCTGCTGGCTTCCTGCCAAACTGACCTCAAACCGTCTGAACGCGAGACCCCGTGCGTGCTGGTCGACCGCAACTTTCCCAAGTCAAAGCTGCATTACGTCGGCTCCGACCACTATCAGGTCGGGGCAATCGCGGTGCAGCACCTCGTCGCGATTGGGCGGCGGCGCATCGCGCATATCGGCAGCGAGGCGGTCGGTACCGGGCGGGAGCGCTTGCGCGCGTTTCGCGAGGAGATGGCGGCGAACGGCTTGCGCGTGCGCGACCGCTTCGTGGTCTTGCGCGAGCGATTTGAGGAAGCAGGCGACCGCGCGGGGTATGAGGCGATGCGGCAGATATTGGCCGCCGGCAAGCGCCCGCCCGACGCGGTGTTCTGCTACAACGACCTGACCGCGGTCGGCGCGATGGCCGCTGCTCAAGCCGCCGGGCTGCGCATCCCCGAGGACATCGCCTTTGTGGGGTGTGGGAACTTTCGCTATGCCGGGTACTTGCGGGTTCCGCTCACCTCAGTGGATCAAGGAGCGGCGCGGCTGGGCGAAGCCGCCGGCAGGCTCGCGCTGGAGTTGGCCGTCGGACGCGATGCTTCCCGGGAGATCCTGATCGCCCCTTCCTTGGTGGTACGAGCAAGCAGCGTACGCGCCTGAAAGGACATTGCTTCGCGTTGGAGGGCTATGCTACGTTACCGGTAACGCGCTCTCGCGCTGGAGGTGTTTCATGTCCACATCCACCACGGTTTCCGCTCAGCCACTCCAGAATCTGGAAGATTGGGATGAGTTTCTCGAAGGTCGCTACCAAGAGGGAAAATCCGAAGACCAGTTCCGGCAGTATGACAAAGAAGCCAATCCCGGCGTTGCGGAGTTCTACCGAATCAATCACCGCATGCAAACAGTCGACTACGTGCTCGGCAAGGAGCGCGAGTATTTCGGCCTCACACGCGGCATGAAAACTGTTTGGGAGGCAGCCGAATACCTGAACACATTGGTGGATGACAGCGACCCCGATACCGATCTCACGCAGATCGAGCACCTGCTGCAAACCTCAGAGGCGATCCGCCGCGACGGACACCCTCGCTGGATGGTGCTCGTCGGCTTCGTTCACGACCTAGGCAAATGCCTGTGCTTGTATGGTGAGCCGCAATGGGGCGTGGTGGGCGATACCTTCCCGGTAGGCTGCGCATGGTCCGACCGGATCGTGTTTCCGGAGTTTTTCGCGGCGAACCCAGACCGAGACGTGCCGGAATATCAGACGAAATATGGTATCTACGAGCCGGGCTGCGGCCTTGAAAATCTGCACATGTCATTTG
>CAXTUV010000367.1:0-3742 GCA_964247445.1 uncultured Acidobacteriaceae bacterium
GCGGCGCGAGGATGAGGGTGGTTTCGCCCGCCGCGATCGCCGGCCAGCCCAGCCGCTGCGGCGCGGTCGGGCGCTCAAACACAGCCCGGAACCAGTCCGCGGTGACGGGGTGAAATAGCGCGAGCGCCCGCTCGGCTTCCCCCTCCTGTGCGTCCGTCGGTATGAGGTTGGTCTGCATGCGCTCTCCTTGGATGCTCCAGCAAGCCCGGGGAAGCGGGAACTTGCCGCCCGCGCGCTCGGCAGGTAGCCTCAAGCCCATCATCATGCACGCCGCCCTTGCCAACCTCGTCCAAGTAGCTTCCAGCGCGGCCCAGAACGCTTACGCGCCCTACTCGCGGTTCCGCGTGGGCGCGGCGCTGCTGCTCGAAAGCGGCGCGATCGCGTCGGGCTGCAATGTCGAGAACAGCTCCTACGGCCTCGCGAACTGCGCCGAACGCACCGCGCTGTTTCGCGCGGTGGCTGAGCACGGGCCCGGGCTGCGCGTCGCCATGGTCGCGGTCGCGAACCTGAATAAGTCGCCCAGCCCGCCCTGCGGAGCCTGCCGGCAAGCCTTGAGCGAGTTCGTCACCGAGGATGCCGTCGTTGTCTTCCCCGGCGCTCACGGCATTGTCGGCAGCCCGGTTCCCTTCCGCGAGCTGTTCCCGCACTCGTTTCGCCTGAACCTGGAGCGGCAGTAATGCTGCACACTGTCGACATCCTGCACAAAACCCGCGACGACCGGCCGCTCGCCCCCGATGAAATCCGCTACATGGTCGGCGGCGCGGCTTCGGGCGCGATTCCTGACGACGAGCTCGCCGCCTGGCTCATGGCTCTCTATCATCGCGGGCTGTCCCTGCCCGAGCTCGCTGTGCTGACCGATGCCATGCGGTACTCGGGAGAAACCTTTGACGCCCGCGCGCTCGGGACGACCATCGACAAGCACTCGACCGGCGGTGTGGGCGACAAGACCTCGCTCCTAGTTGCGCCCATTGTTGCCGCCGCGGGCCTGTACGACCCCATGATCAGCGGCCGCGCCCTGGGCCACACCGGCGGCACGCTCGACAAGCTCGAGTCCATTCCCGGTATGCGGGTCGAGCTGACTTTTGCCGAGATGCGCGCCGTGCTGCAGCGCACGGGCGCTTGTTTCGCGGCCCAAACCGCCCGCCTCGTCCCCGCCGACAGGAAGCTGTATGCTCTGCGCGACCGCACGGCGACGGTCGAAAGCCCGTACCTGATCTGCGCGTCAATCATGAGCAAGAAACTGGCCGCCGGGCTCCATGCGCTGGTGCTGGATGTGAAAACCGGTTCGGGAGCGTTTCTCCGCGACCCGGAAGCCGCGCGCTTCCTGGCCAGGCTGCTTGTCGACACAGGCGAGCGCGCGGGCACCCGCACCGTGGCCCTCTTGACCGACATGAGCGAGCCGCTGGGCGCAACCGCCGGCAACTGGCTGGAGGTAGTGGAGTGCTGCGCCCTGCTCCGGGGCGGGCGTCCGGAGATCAGCGAGGACCTGCGGACGCTGTCTTTGGATCTTGCCGGGTGGATGCTCGCGCTCGGCGGGGCCGCGCCGACGGCAGAGGCGGGCCGGGCGCGCGCGGAAATGCTGCTCGCGAACGGAGCGGCCTGGGAGCGGCTCGCGGCGACGGTTGAGGCGCAGGGCGGGAACGTGCGCGCGCTTGAGGACGGGGCGGCCCGCCACAAGCCGGGCGCGCGCACGGTGTGGCTTGCCCCGCGCAGAGGCTTTCTCACGCGCATGGACACAACCGCGCTCGGCTGGGCGGTGCAGCGGCTCGGCGCGGGCCGCTCCTCACCGGGCGAAGCGGTAGACCCCCACGCTGGACTGCGCATGCACCGCAAGCTGGGCGACGAGGTGCGCGAAGGTGAGCCGGTGTGTACGCTGTATGCCGCGGACGACCGCCGCTTAGCCGGCCCGCTTGCAATCGTTCGCGAGGCGATCGAGGTCGGGGACGAGTGGGTCGAGCCCGCGCCGCTGATCGGCGAGGTGATTACCCGCGATTCGCTCGCTGCCGGGATGCCTCGATAGGATAGAATCCTACTAAAGGGTAAGAATGCGAACAACTCAGCAGATGAGCATCACTTTGCCGAACGAAATGGCTCAAGCTGTGCGGGCAAAGGTCGCCGCGGGCGAGTATGCAAGCGAAAGCGAGGTTGTCCGCGAGGGCCTGCGGGCACTTATGGCTCGCGACCGAGCCGTGGAGTCCTGGCTGGAGCGTGATGTCGCGGCGGCTTATGACGCAATGCGCGCCGACCCGAGCCGTGGCCGGAGCATCTCCCAAGTGCGTGCATCCCTAGCCGCCCTACACGAGAAGACGATGAAGTGTGAATGAAGCGCGAGGTTATTGTGTCGCCCGAAGCCGAAGAGCAGCTCGGGCAACTTTACAACTGGATCACGGAAAAAAGCTCGCCGGTGACAGCGGCCCGGTACACCGATGCCGTCCTTAAGACAGCTCAGCAGTTAGAGTTGCTTCCATTCAGCGGTGTTGCGCGCGATGACATCCGGCCGGGGCTGCGCATTACCACCACAGCGGACGCACCGTTATTGCTTTCGCGGTGCATCCCGGCTCCATTGAGATTCTCGGCATCTTCCACGGCGGCCGGGACTACCAGGCCGTTTTGAAGATTCAGGACGAGTAGGCCCAGCTATGCTGGGAACCAATGACCCGCTTCACCGGCCTGCTCGGCCTCGTTGTTCTCCTCGCGCTCGCCTATGCTTTCTCGACCGACCGCCGCGCGATCCGTTGGCGGACGGTGCTGTGGGGCCTGGGTCTACAGTTCGCGTTCGCGCTCGTGGTTTTGCGCTCGGCATGGGGGCAGCGGGCGATCGCGGCGGCGGGCGCGGGGGTCAACACGCTGCTGGGGTATGCCTTCGCGGGCTCGTCGGTGGTGTTCGGCGCGCTGGGGCTGCAGCACTCGCCGCTTGGCTCGATCGTCGCCTTCCAGGTCCTGCCGACCATCATCTTTATTTCAGCCCTGTTTTCCGCGTTGTACGCGCTGGGCGTCATGCAGATCGTGATCCAACTGTTCGCCCGGGTCATGCAGGTGACTCTCAAAGTTTCCGGGGCTGAATCGCTCAATGTCGCCGCCAGTATCTTCATGGGCCAAACCGAGGCCCCGCTCACCATCCGCCCGTTCCTGCCGGCCATGACGCGGTCCGAGCTCATGACCTTAATGACAAGCGGCATGGCGCACGTTTCCGGGGGCATTATGGCGGCATATATCCTTAGCGGCATCCAGGCCAAGGATCTGCTTTCCGCCGTCATCATGACCGCGCCGGGAACCATCCTGGTCTCGAAGATGCTTGTGCCGGAAACAGAAAACCCGGCGACCGCAGGGGTGGTGCGCATGCCCAAAGACGAGGAGCACGCGGGCGAAAACCTGCTGGCCGCCATTGCCCGCGGAACCATCGACGGAGGGCGCTTGGCGTTCAATGTCGCGATCATGCTGATCTCGTTCCTGGCGCTCATCGCGCTCGTGAACGGCATCTTCGGCTGGGCGCACGGGTACGCCGCGTGGTTCCCGCCGACGCTGGAAACCGTTCTGGGCTGGCTGTTCGCGCCGGTTGCCTGGCTCATCGGGATTCCATGGCACTCGGCACCGTTGGTCGGTTCACTGCTGGGCACGCGCATGGCGCTCAACGAGCTGGTGGCCTACGGGGTGCTCGGCGCGCACCGGGCCGCGCTCGACCCGCGCTCGTGCCCGGTTGCGACCTTTGCCTTGTGCGGGTTCGCGAGCCTGCGCTCCATCG
>CAXTUV010000368.1:0-1318 GCA_964247445.1 uncultured Acidobacteriaceae bacterium
ATTATAAAGCGCCCTGCCCGGCTCCCATGTCTCGCGCTTCCTCGGCGCGGTCGCTTGTGGGCGGGTGCGTGTAGGTCCACCACACCACCAGGCGGTTGGGCGTGGGGTCTTCAAGCCAAACCCGGCCCAGCCGGTTGAAATCTTCGACCTCGACCCGTGCGGCGTCGGGCAGCAGTTTGGTAAGCGTCCGTTGGCCGTACACATCAGCCTGGTGCTCCTCCATGCGGGAAAACGCGTTGAACGCCGGGGCGGCCAGGAACTCCAAGCCTGTCGCGAGCAGAAGCAGGAGCGGCAGAGCGGCCCAGCTGCCGGGGTCCTGGATGCGCCAGCGGTCTTCTCCCGCGCGGGCCGCCCGCGCGAAGACGGAGGCGAGCAAGCCCAGCACCGCGAAGGAAAGCGCGGCTTGGAACAGAATGCCCTTCCAGATGTGCCCAAGGACGTAGTGGCCCTGCTCGTGCGCGTAGATGGCCAGGATTTCGTCGGGCGGCGCTTTGGCAACCGTTGTGTCCCACACAACGATGCGCTTGGACCCGCCGATGCCGGTGACGTAGGCATTCAAGCCAGTTGACCGGCGGCTTGCGTCCTCCAGGAACATGCGCTCGGGCGGGATGCTGAGGCCGCCTAGTTGCGCGACTTGCTGGAGGCGCGCGACCAGCGCGGGATCCTTGCGCGCGAGCGGGGTGAAGGTGTTGAAAAGCGGATCGATGACCAAGGGCGCGAGATATACGCCTAGTACCACAAACGGCTGCGCGAGCACCCAAAACCATACCCACCAGGTGCGCGGGTGCCTCCGCAAGAGAGCAAAAAGCGCGAGGAGGATAAGGGTGCCGATCACGAGCGTCAGCGCCTCGCCCACGGCCCAGTCTCGGAACCACGGCCCCCATCGCTCGATCGATAGCCCGAAGCGGAGTGAAGCGCGGTGGCTCAGCAGCTCGCCCGAAAGCCCACTCGCGGACCAGCTCAGGAGCCACGCGGGCGCGGCGAGAAACCCGGCGCGTCCGGGCCTGTTTGCGCCGGCTACGCGCTCCGCCCATCGCGCGATGCCCCAACCCGCGCGCCATCGCAGCAGCAGACCGAGCGCCAGAAGGGCCCACGCCGTGCCGCCGAAGTAGAACGCCGTTTCGAGCGTGCTCAGAGCTTTGGCTTTCGCAAGGAGGTCGGGCGGCAGCGTGTATGCGGGAGGCAGTCCCATACGACGAGCATACCCGTATGGGCTTACGGCAATACGATGCCCGAAAGCTGTTCGCAGACCGCGAGCAGCTGCTCCTGCGCGTCCACGTCGCGGGCTATGGACGCGGGCGCGCGCGGAGCCATGTGG
>CAXTUV010000368.1:1328-3732 GCA_964247445.1 uncultured Acidobacteriaceae bacterium
CTCACAGCCAGCCAGGCTTGGGTGCGCGCGCCTCCTTCCAAATCGCGCGAGGCACGCGGGCCGCCCATCTTGGTCGCCATCCAGCCCGGCTCGACTGAATTGGCGATTACCCCAGGCCAACGCCGGGCGATGGCAAAAGCAAGCATCGTATCGTGCAGCTTGGTTTCGGAGTAGGCCTTGTTGCCGCTCCAGTCGCGCCGCTCCCACAACAGGTCGTCGGCGTTGAAATGGACGCGCCGGTGCAGCTCGGAGCTGAGATAGATCAGCCGCTTCGGCTTGGCAACTAACGCGGTCAGCACATAAGGCGCAAGCGTGTTGGCTTGGAAGACCGCGGGCAGCCTGTCCTCGGTAACCGCGCGGCGCTTCTCCTTGTAGCCGATGGCGGCGTTGTGGATGACGGCATCGAACGCGCCCAGCCGGTTTACTTCGTCGGCGAGCGCGCGGGTTTGGGCCAGCGAGGTGAAATCCCCGACGACCACCGCCTCCGCCCCGGGCGCGCCTTGCCGGGCGTCCTCCGCGCGCTGCGCGTTGCGGGCGTGGAGAACGACCCGGTGGCCGTCCGCGATAAGCTGCCGGGCGGCGATGCGGCCCAGGCCGTCGGAGGAGCCGGTGATGAGGATACGGGACATAATTGGTAGATGCGAGAACAAGTAAACGAATGCACAATTGTGACCCGTACTGCTATGTACGTGGTACGCGGGGCATGAGCGCTGCTTGTAGCTGTTATCTATGTAGCTTCGTATTTTAATGAAAAGCGTCGCCTTTAATCATCGCGAAAGGAACATAGTAGGATTACTGCATATTCTGCCAGGTGAATGCAAGTTGAGCTACTTCAATCCCTATCTACCATTCGCGCATGCCCAGCCTTTAAGGGACAGACGTCAGCTTGAACAAGCGCTTCAGGCGATTGAATCTTTAGACCTAGAATAAACTATGATTTCTACTCTGAGAAATTTAGTGTCCGCTTTGATGGAAGGTTATCACATGGTTAGCAGTAGAATGCCATCCGGACTCGAGGTGTTTCGGGCGCGATCCATGGAATTGAGACCTATATCCGCTAGGGAACTAAGTTACCCTCCACCTGAGATTACGCCACTTGGACGCTTGAACTGGATTGGCTCTCCACTTTTCTACGCGGCCTATTAGACTATGGGTGCCACGCAAAAGCTTAACCTTAATGAAAACAGTGTGTACTGCATAGGACGATGGACTACAAATTCAATTTGCAGGATCGCATTGTTGGGTTATGCCGACGAGTACCGCAGTCTCCGTGGCTCCATCCGTAATCACCCTCACCTAAACCTCCTCCAACAGGAAAGCAATTTGAATGGCATTCTTCGCTAATGGATCGCGCAAAAATTTAATGCGTACAACTCCGCTGAAGAACGTTATCGATATAGACTTACATGCGTTCTGGCAGAAACACTCATACACAACAAAGCTTTATTGCTGGACGCAATTCAATATCCTTCAGTAGCTTGGGGCCTTGGAGGTGACAGCCTAGCATTTAAGCCTTCGTTTGTGGACAAGCATATGTCTCTGCTGGAAGCACGCATGGTGAAGCTTGTTAAGGTTACAGGTGACGAATATATTACGGGAGAAATCGACAGCTCAAA
Source organism: uncultured Acidobacteriaceae bacterium (assembly GCA_964247445.1). GTDB lineage: Bacteria > Acidobacteriota > Terriglobia > Terriglobales > Acidobacteriaceae > EB88. The sequence continues at coordinate 2,945 of CAXTUV010000368.1, forward strand.
AGCCGTTTTAAGCGATGGCACCATTGTGTGGAATGGCAAAGCCGATCCAAGATTCATAGCTCAAAAGCTGCTGCCCTACTTTCGATCCACTAGCTATGGAGGTAGTGAAGTTTTTGCCGGCAACCCCGATAGGCGACTCGTTATTGCCCCTCGATTTAGCGGCTATCACCTGCCTGAGCCGAGATATGACCATCGAATTCTGTAATCAAGCTCAGCCAGCGGCCCTTCAACTTTCTATAAAGCAGCTAAGTTCCAACGAGGGTGCCGGAAATCCTGAGTCCACCTCAATCCAACCGCGTCAAGTACGCCGCCCCTTCCTCCGGCTTGACCCACGCCTCGATCTCCTGCGCCTTCCCCTTATCATCCGCGACTGGCCGAATCCGCACCCAGTGCCCCGTGGGCCCGGTGAACTCGATCACGTTCGCGAGGGTGTACTTGCGCTGCAAGCGCTTCTGCAAAGCGAGCGCCTTCCCTTCGCTCCGGAACGCTCCGATCTGCACGCACCAGCGGCCTCCGGTTTCAATCGGCTTTGGGGCTTGGAACACCTCAATCCGCACGGGTGCCGTCCCCGGTGCCCACACACCAATCGCTTTGGCCGAGGCGAGCGACAGGTCGAGCACACGGCCTTCGACGAACGGGCCGCGGTCCGTCACGCGCATCACCGAGCTTTGTCCGGTGCGTACATTTGTGACCCGCAGTAAACTCCCGAGTGGGAGCTCGCGGTGGGCGGCTGACAGGTGATTCTGGTCGAACACTTCGCCGTTCGCGCCCTTGCGCCGGTTATACGG
>CAXTUV010000369.1:0-3720 GCA_964247445.1 uncultured Acidobacteriaceae bacterium
CCTTTGATGCAATGCTGGCGAGCTTCAAGCCGCGGTGACGCTACGGCCTGATGAACGCGTTGTAGCCGCTGTCCACCAGCTTGGTTTTCATGGCTCGCGCCGCATCGAGGGATGCGAACGGACCGACCTGCACATGGAATAAGGGATCGGTGGACGCGGTGCGGACCATGGCCCGAAAGCCGCTACGGCGCAGGGCGCCGGCGAGCGTATTCGCGTCAGCGGCATGGGAAACGGCGGCGATCTGCACCATCAGGTTGAGCTGCGGGTTCATTGAGGCGGATGCGGGTCGAATCATGCCGGCACGCGCGGGTTCAGGAACCGCATGTGCGGGAAGCGCCGCTCGCCCGGTGCTTCATCTGCCATGACGTCTTGGTCGGTTGCTCCTGGGTTGGGCTTCCTCTAATTGAGTGGGGATGTCGGCAGCGGACCCGAAACGGCTTCGGCGGCGTTCGAGATATTGCCGCCCAACGGCCGAGGCTCCGGCCTTTGTTTCGCGATCGACCCCGGCACCTCATGCCCGCGAGAGTAGCCGAAGCCGAAGCACACCGCGCATACGATGGCAACTGCGAAAAAGATGCTCAAAAGCGCCGTGGTCCCGAGAACGAGATCGCGCGGCTGTTCGGCCCCGCGATCCTCAAAGAAATCGTGCCCGCCCTGATAGCTGCGGCTCATTGCACCTTTTTATTTTTGATAACTACTTAACGCCAGAGCAGGGAAAGCATCTCGATCGGCAGCGGGAAGATGATCGTTGTATTTTTCTCGTTGCCGATATCCTTAAGAGTTTGCAGGTAGCGCAGCTGGAGAGTGGTGGGCTGCTCGGCCAGGAGCTTTGCCGCGTCCACCAGGCGCTGGGCGGCTTCAAACTCGCCGTCGGCGTTAATGATCTTGGATCGTTTTTCACGCTCCGCCTCGGCCTGCCGCGCCATGGCCCGCAGCATGGATTCGGGTAGGTCTACTTGCTTCACCTCAACCGAGACCACTTTGACGCCCCACGGTTCCGTGCGTGTGTCGATGATGGTTTGAATTCGCTGGTTGAGCATGTCGCGGTGCGATAAGAGGCCGTCGAGGTCAACCTCACCTAGGACCGAACGCAACGTTGTTTGCGCGAACTGCGAGGTTTGGTAGACGTAATTCGCGACCTCGATGACGGCCCGCGCCGGGTCGAGAACGCGCAGCGTAATGACGGCGTTGACCTTCAGCGTCACGTTGTCGCGCGTGATGACATCCTGCGAAGGGACCTCCAACACTTCCTGGCGCAGGGAGATGCGCACGATCTGGTCGAAGGGACGGAAAACCAGGATCACGCCCGGTCCTTTCGGCGACGTCAACGCGCGGCCTAGGCGGAAGATCACACCGCGTTCGTACTCGCGCAGGATGATGACCGAGGAAATAAGGTAAAGCCCGATAATCAGCAGCGCCGCAGCGCCGAAAATGCTCATGAAAGAGGCCCCTAGTCTGCCGGAAGTGTACCGCAGCTAGCCCGTGCCCGGGCTGTGTGTTGGCACCACCAACAATGTCAGCCCGCGCACGGAAGTAACTTTGGCGGAAGCGCCCGCGGGTAAAAATTCTTCGGACTCGGCCCACCACAGCTCGCCGCGTACCAACACTTGGCCGCGCTGCCGTGCGGGCAGCGCTTCCTGCGCCACCGCGAGCGCCCCCACCATGGCCGATGCTCCGGTCAGCACTTTGTTGCGCCGCGCGCGCAGGGCGATGCGAATCAGCCAGCCGGTAATCGCGCCGAAGCCCACCCCGACGCCGAGTGCGGTCGCCCAGCGGACCTGCAGCTCGGGGATAGGTCCGGCCACCAGCGTCAGTAAGCCGAAAACCAGGCAGGCGATGCCGACAGCGGCAAGGATGCCGTGGCTCGGAATCTTGATCTCCAAGACAGCAAGCACAAGCGCCGCTAAGAGCAGCATCACCGCCGTATACCGAAGCGGCAGCAGGTTGAGCGCGAACAGGGCCGTGAGCACCAGCAAGGTGCCGAGCGCCCCAGGGATGATGGTGCCGGGCGCGTTGAATTCGAGGTAGATCAGCAGGACGCCGCCGACCAGCAGCAGAACCGCCAGATTCGGATCGGTGAGCACGCCCAGTATTTTCTCGCGGGACGAGGGCGGCACGTCCACCAGCCGCGCCCCAGCGAGGTGAAGCACTTGTTTGCGGCCGCCGATGCGCGTCACCGTTTGGCCATCCAGCGCGCGCAGCAGCGCGGGCGTGTCGGGCGCGAGAAGGGTCAGCAAGCCGAGCTGCATCGCCTCAGCTTCCGAGTATGACTTCGAGTTCAGCACCGCGTCCTGCGCGGCTTCGAGGTTGCGCTTGCGCAGACTCACAAATGAGCGCAGGAATGCGGTCGCGTCATTCTCAAGTTTCTGCTTCATGATCGGGTCGAGCTTGCCGCCCTCGATCACCGGGTGCGCCGCCCCCGCGTTGGTTCCGGGAGCCATTGCGGCGACATCCGCCGCTTCCAGCAAGAAAAATCCGGCCGAGCCGGCGCGGCTGCCTGCGGGCGCGACATACACGATCACCGGGACCGGGGACGCCAGGATCGAATGCACCATCACGCGCATGGAGTCGAGCAGCCCGCCCGGCGTATTCATCAGTACCAGCGCCGCCGCGGCATGCTCGTCCCGCGCTTCAGCGAGGCCGCGCTCTAGGTAGCTCGCGCTGACGGGCTGAATCGTCCCATCCAGGTGCAGGACCGCGACCACCGGCGTTTCCGCCCGAGAGCCTCCCAAGTTGAGCAGCCCCAACAGGATCGCAAGCAAAAGTGAACGCATCATGGCGCACCTCGCGCCAGGACGGCTTTTTGCAGGCCGAGTGCTTCCGGGTTGCGCCCGTCCAGCCGCAGCGCCGCCCCTACCTCATTCGAGGCGGTTTGCACCTGCCCATCCACCAGAGCGAGCCGGGCCAGCAGCAGATGAGCGGCGGCATTGTCGTGCGCTTGGAGCGACTCTGAAGCGAGATCCCGCGCCGCCGCCCGGTCGCCGGTACGCTCGCGCACCCGCGCAAGCCCGGCCAAAGCACCGGCTGAATGTGGGTCCGCGGCAAGCGCTTGGTTGAACTCGCGCTCGGCTTCAAGCAGTAGCCCGGAGTTCAAGTAACGGTCGCCGTCCGCTAGAACCGCCAGCTCGCGCTTCGCGGGAGGCTCGGCGGCGGCGCGCGACGCTTCCAGTTGATCCAGTTCAAAGGCTGCTTGGCGAAAGCCTGCCTCGTCGTACTCACGCTTGATCCGCTCCAGCGGCAGAGTGCCCCCGGCGGTCGCCGAAGCAAGCCATCCGGGCTGCTTCAAGTTCGCGGCAAACCCGGTGATTTCCGCATCGCCGGGGCGCAGTTTCAAAGCCTCTGCTGCTTCTTTCTGCGCCCCGGCTGCGTCGTTCTTGCGCGCGAACGCCAGCGCCAAATTCACATGGAAGTCCGCCTCGCGGGGGTCGGCGGCGAGCGCCTGTTGAAATAACGGCGCGCCATCGTTGCCGCGCCGGGCCGCGGCGGCGCCTTGATTATTCACGACCTCGGGCAAGGGCAGGCGCGCGGTCACAAAGGCCCAAGCGTCTTCGGCTTGGAGGTATTTGCCCGTGTAGAAGTATGCGAGGCCCCGGTAGAAGTCGGCTTGGAGCGCATGCGGGTCGCCGCGCGTCAGGTGCCCGTAGGCGATCGCGGCCGCATCGTAATCCTGCGCCGCGAACTCCGCGTCGCCCAGCGCCAGCCATGCCGGGCCGGACTGCG